>CAZMRP010000077.1:0-12427 GCA_964568275.1 uncultured Myxococcales bacterium | reverse complement strand
ATAGGACGCCATCCGACTGCCGCCGGCGTGGAGCGGAGTGCCCGAGCGGGTCCTCGGCCGTCCAACCCGAGGCCTCGGGACGCCCGTCGGAAGACTAGCCTGGGTCGGGCCTCAGGCCTCACGAGGCCTCGGGACGCCCGTCGGAAGACTTGCCTGGGTCGGGCCTCACCAACCCGAGGCCTCGGGACGCCCGTCGGAAGACTTGCCTGGGTCGGGCCTCAGCCGGCGATCATCCGAGGGCCTGGCGGCGGCTACGGGGTCTCGGCGTCGGCGACGGTGAGGTCGACGGGGCGCGAGGAGGCGTTCACGTCGGTGTCGTAGTACAGGTAGGCGCGGGAGCGCGGCGCCTGCGCGCGCAGCGGGAAGCGGGCGGTGAAGCCGACGTCGAAGGTCAGCCGCTGTCCGGGGACCAGCTTCGCCACGTAGACGATGATCTGCCGCCCGGTCAGCTCGAAGCGCGCGATCTTGCCTGCCTTGACCGCCGCATCCAGGTCCTCCGTCGCCACGTCGAACCCCGGCGGGATGCCGAGGTCGAGGATCACGTTCTCCGCCGGCTCCTCGAACCGGTATTCGGCCGAAACCGTCGCCGTGACCTTGCCGCCCGTCGTCAGCTCGTGCCGGTCGTAGGTCACGTCCAGGAGCAGCGGCTGCGCGAGCGTCAGCTGCTCGTCCGGCCACGGCACGTAGCTGCGCAGCGTGATCTGCGACATCAGCCCGGCCCGCTCGGCCAGCGAGCTGGCCACCGTCACGACGTTGCGGCCGGCCTTCAGCTTCGCCGTCGCATCGACCACGCGCATGACGTCGGAGGTCTCCGGGGTGATTTCGATCGTCTCGAGCACCTCGCCGTTGACGATCACCTGGACCGTGGCTTCGACCTCGCGGTTGCCGGCGAGGGCCGACTGGATCAGCGCCTTGAGCGTCATGATCGTGGCCTGGGTCGAGGACCAGTTGCCCAGCGAGTCCTTGTGGCGGATCAGCCAGTCGAGCGCGCCCTGGGCCAGCGGGAGCTGCAGGCCGGTATCGAGCAGCCCGACGGCGATCAGCGCGGTGGCTTCGATGGCGCCGACGTCGCCGGTGGAGCCGAAGGCCGAGGGGTCCTCGGAGGCCCAGTGCACGCCGCCGTCGTCGTCGCGTTCGGCCAGGGCCGCCAGCTTCTCGACGATCTTGTTGCGCGGCCCGCGGTCCGAGGCCCCGGCGAAGACCTGCAGCAGCAGCCCGAGGGTGTACGGGTCGTCGATGCCGCCGTCGAGCTTCCCGGCGAGGAACGCGCGGGCCTTGTCGATCGGCGCGCCGGTCTCGCCCGCCGCGAGCAGCGACCAGGCGATGTAGGCGGTGGTGTTGACGACCGAACCCTGCTGGCGGTTGATCGCGCCCTCGGCGATGCCGCCCTGGTCGAGCGACCAGCTGCCGTCGGCCTGCTGCTTGCCCAGCAGGAACCGCCGCGTCCGCTCGATCACGTCCTCGTCGACCGGGTAGACGGCCTTCATGTCCACGAACTCGCGCAGGCCGTACGCCGTCAGCACGAGGTGGGCGGGCGTCCCGCCGAACCACTCGAACCCGCCGCCCTGCGACTCGAAGGTCAGCAGCCGCTGGTAGCCGAGCTGCACGTACTGTTCGGCCTTCATGCGGATCTCGGGGGTGATGGTCTCGGTGCGCTTGAGGTAGTCGAGGACGAGGAGGTTGGGGTAGGTCGAGGACGAGGTCTGTTCGAAGCAGCCGCCGGGCATCTGGAGCATCGAGTCGAGGTTCTCGACGGCCTGGGCGAACGCGCCGGGATAGACCTTGATCTCGAGGTACTCGCTGCCGGGGATGGCGCCGGGGGGGAGGGCGAGGTCGTGGGAGACTTCGCCCACCAGCGAGTCGGAGAAGGTGGTCTCGACGGGCACGCCGTCGGGCTCCACCCGGATCTCGCGGCGGATCGCGTCGGACTTGCGTTCGCCGCGGGCGTAGACCGTGAGCTGGTGCTTGCCGGGCGCCTTGGCCTTGATGCGGAAGAAGCGGGCGGTGACCTCGTTGGGCTGCAGCCGCACCGTGAGCTTGCGGTTGCCGTCGACGGCGAACCACGAGCCGTCGACCAGCTCGAGCTCCACCTCCTGGGCCTGGTCGAGGTAGTTGTACAGGGCGATCGGCAGGGAGATTTCGTCGTTCTGGGTGAGGGCGACGGGCAGATCGATGTCGACGAAGAACGACTGGAACACGGTGATGCCGTGGTCGCGGGAGCCGAGGGCGCCGTCGGCGGAGGAGGCGAGGATCGACATGCGCCAGGAGGTGATCGAGTCGGCCATGTCGAGCTGGACCTCGGCCTTGCCGTCGGCGTCGGTGATCACCTCGGGGGCCCACAGCAGCGTTTCGGGGAAGTACTCGCGGATCCGCGCCGGCGGCTCCCCCGGCGCGGCGGCGGTCGAGGCGGTCGACGTGGCGCCCTGTTCGCGTTCGGCGCGGTCCACGGGCATCGCGGCGGCCATCGGCATCGGTCCGGCCCAGCCGCCGCCGCCCATCGCCTCGGCGGCCATGTCGAACATCATCGGGCCGCCGGCGGCGCGGCGGGCCACCCGGCCGTCGCGGCGCCAGGCGCGGATCCAACGCCGCTCCATCCGGGCGTCCTGCAGCTCCTGGACCTTGGTGGCCCACGCCTGTTCCTCGGTGGTCAGCGCCAGGTGGTACTGGGGCATCGCGGCGGCGGCGAGGTACGCGCCGTACTCGCCGTCGGCCGCGGGCGTGTTGCTGCCGAGGCTGTTCCACTTGACGTCGTCGTCGGTGTCGAGCTCGCCGTCGGGACCGCGGGAGAGGACCTCGATCTTCGAGAGCGAGTAGTCGGGGCAGTTCCAGCGCTGGTCCTCGGAGGTCTTGCGGACCACGTAGCGGCGGCCCCACGGGTCGCGGAGGACGGCGGAGTTGGCGACGAAGCGCGGGTGGCCGTCGACCCCGGGCACGCGGTCGATGCGGAGCTGCGACAGGACGTCGTCGGGGATGCAGTACTGCCCCTCGCCCTCCCAGCCCTCGTTGCCGGGACACCAGGCGTCGTTGGCGGCGGCCCACAGGGCGACCAGGCGCCAGGTGTGGAGCACGCCCCACCAGGCGATGCGGGGGGCCAGTGCGTCGGCGGGGAGGCCGCCGTCGAGGGCCTCGAGGTCGACGCGGTCGATCGGGCGTCCGGAGGGGCCGCGGCGGCCGTCGTCGGTGAGCGCGCCGGCGGCGACGGCGTCCTCGAGCGCCCCGCCGTCGATCCGTTCGGGGTGGTCGGGGTCGGCGAGTTTGTCGAATCCGCGGAGGCCGCCGAGCTTCTCCAGGGCGTCGTAGACGGCCGCGAGCTTCTGCGTGCGGAACCGCTGGCGCTCGGCGGCCATGTTGTCGGAAAGCTCCCAGTTCGGCTCCGGCTCGGCGGCGGCCAGCAGCACCAGCGCGGCCTTCTGGGTCAGCTCGGGCACGTCCCGCTCCCGGATCGCCCGTTCGGCCGACACGCCGCCGGGGGCGAAGTGCAGCTCGTAGCGCGGGGTGAGGATCTCCTTCTCCAGCAGGAAGTAGACCTTCTCCAGGCCGGGCTGCATCTCCTGCAGGGCGTAGACCGCCTCGTCGACCAGGATCACGCCGAGGGCGGCCTGTTTGGGGCGGCCGGCGACGTCGGTGACCGCGAAGCGCAGCACCGCGTGCTCCCCCGGGGCGTACTGCGGCTGGTTCTGGCTGACGTCGATCCGCAGCTCGTCCGCCGGCTCCACCAGCAGCACGCGCGAGTCGCGGACGAACTCGCCGTCGCGGCGCAGGAGGTAGGCGTGCAGCTCGAGCGTCCCCGCGGTCTCGAGGGGCACGGCGAGGTTCAGCTCGGCCGCCCCGTCGCGCAGCTCGAGGGTCCGGGTGAGCAGCGTCTGGCGGTTCTGGACGACGTCGAGGAACACGGCGCCGGTGGTGCGGGTCGACTTGACCTGCAGCTTCGTCGAGGCGCCGGAGCGGACCACGGCCTGTTCGAGCCGCAGCAGGACCTGGTCCTCCTCGCCGGGCTCCGAGGCGACCTCGATCGGACGCTCGATCGTCTGCCCGTCGGCGGTCTCGAGCTTCACGTCGAGGGCGAGCTTGTCGGCGTCGGCGGGAACGGCGCCGGCCGGGATGCGGAACCGCAGCGCCGCGATGCCGACCTCGTCGGTGGCGCCGCTGGCGGTGGTGTCGCCGAGCTTGAGCGTGACGGTGCCGCGGACCGGGGAGCCGTCGGGGCGGGCGGCGGCGACCCACAGCAGGTTCTCCAGCCGCGGCGCCAGCCGGCCGGACTCGGGGAGCAGCAGCAGCGCCACCGGGTCCTTGGCCACCACCACCGAGCCGTGGTCGACCTGTTCGTGGTCGGCGGTGTCGAGCACTGTCGTGTCGACCAGCACGCGGGCGTTGCCGGCCTCGAGCTCCGAGCCGGCCAGCACGTCCGGCAGTCGCAGCTCGAAGCCGTAGACCCCGTCCGCGTCGGTGGTGCCCGTCAGCTCGGCGAACACGTGCCGCTCCACGTCGAACACGGCGGCCTCGACCTTGACCCGGCCGCCGGCCACCGGCTGGCCGAAGAAGTAGCGCGCGTTCACGGTGCCGGAGACCACCTCGCCCGGCGCGTAGTACGGCCGGTCGAAGCTCACCCCGACCTGGAACTTGGGCAGCACGTAGTGGTCGACCGTGACCGACTTCTCGGCCAGCACCGTGCCGCCGGCGTCGGTCAGCGAGACCTTCCAGGCGCCGGTGTTGACCTGCGAGGCGATTGGAAAGTCGAGTGACACGACGCCCTGGGCCGAGGTGTTGGCGGTCTTGCGGAACAGCTTGTTGCCCTTGGCGTCCTCGAGGACGAAGGTGACCGGCACGCCGCCCTGGGCGCCGGTGCGGCGCGGGTCGAGCGCCAGGGCGCGCAGGTGGATCGTCTGGCCCGGCTGGTACATCGGCTTGTCGGTCGTCAGGAGCACGCGGGCCGCGCGCGCGACCTTGACGGCGCGGGCGTGGGTCGCCTTGGCCGCGCCGGTCGGGTCGACGACGTGGACGGTGAGCAGCGACTCGCCCGCCGCGCGTTCCGGCACGCGGAACTCGACGTCGACCGTGCCGGCCGCGTCGCTGCGCCCGTGGAACAGCGTGCGGGCGTCGCGGCCCTTGCCGAGCGCGACCCAGACGTCGGCCCCCTTGAGCGGCTCGGCATCGACCAGCGTCGTCTCGCGTTCGACGACGACCCGCAGGCCCGTGCGGGCCCCGGCCGCCAGCTCGAGCTGCCCCAGCAGGCTGGTCTGGATCGCTCCCACGACCTGGTCGCCCGGCTCCGTCGGGGCGTCGACCGGCATCGGCACGTCGACCACCGGGTCGGAGGCGTTGGCCACCGGCGGCGGGTCTTCCGCGGCGGCGCCCGAGTGGAACTCGGTCCACTGGTCGCCGCTCGGATCGGTCTCCCCCGACGGCGGCGTGGTCTGCGCCGGCCGCGTGGCCGGGCAGGCGGCCGCCACCGCCAGGAGCGCGCCGAGCCACAGGCCGCGGCGCGTCCGGCTCGTCCCGTGTTCCACCGAGGTCGTCTGCTGCTGGTCCATCACGTCCTCCCCTGTCCCCGCGCGCCGTCGGGCTCCCCGCGAGCCGTGGCGAGCCTCGCTTCCTACGGGGCTGGCGCGGCAAAGATCCATGGAACTTTCGGGGCGGAACGTTGTCCCGGGGCCGCACCAAGGGTGATCCCAGCGGTGGTGTCCAATCCGGCCCGCGGGCGCCACCCGCCGGGCGCACTCGCGCCCTTCGACCCTTCGGCTGCGCCGAAGGGTCAGGTCGCCGGGCGGCGCCCCTGCCGGGGCGGCATGCGGCGTCGGTCGATTGCCTGACGGACTTCGGGTCTACTTCGTCTCGGGCTTGTCGGGGGTGCCGATGCGGTCGGCGACCTGCTTGAGGGTCTCGGCCGCGGTGCGCAGCGTGCCGGCGCTCGTCTCGAGCGCCGTGCGGCCGACTTCCAGGCCGTGGCGCGCCCAGAGCTTGCTGACCTCCATCACGCCGTCCACCGCGCTCTTGAGCTGCTGCTCGAGCTCCGCCACGTTCGGGATCGGGCTCTTCTTCTCCTCGGTCATCGTCAGTCCTCCTTCGCCGTGCCGCCCGGAACGAGGCGGCAATCGTGCCCCAGCAGCACCCGGGGCCCCGGTCGCTCGGACACGGCGCGTTGCGCCGTTTCCCCCGCCCGCAGCAGGCGCCCGCACACCGTGCACGGGACGTCCGCCGCGAGCACCAGTCGCTCGAATCCAAGCACCCCGTCCAGCAGCGCCGGTCGCTCGGAGGGGCAGGGCGGTGCGCAGGTCGATTCCTCCCCGGCGGGCGACGGCGTCGCGGCCTCGACGGCGCCCGAGGCCGCCAGGGCCCGCTGGCGCAGGGCGTCGCGTTGCCGGGACAGCCGCTCGGCCATCCCGTGCAACTCCCCTTCGGCCCGCTTGCCCACCGCGTCGACCGCCTCCAGCGCGTCCTCCAGGATGGCGCGGACGAGGTTCGACACGGGGAGTTTCAGGGAGCCCGCAAGACGCTTCAACTCCTTGTCCAGAAGTGCCGGGACTCGCGTGTGAATCACGCGCTCCTTGCGACCGGCCCGCTCGGCGGACCCGCGGGTCGGCGCGGCCTCGAGCGGCGGCTGGCCGCGACGCCGGGCCGGGGCCTTCTCGCGGTCGGTTCGGGGGCGTCGGCTCGCCGTCATGGCCGCATCTGTATCACATCGTGTTACGTTGTCAACCGGAATCGTGACACAGCGGCCTCGTTGCACGCCGGGGCGGTTGCTTCTAGGATGCGGGCGATGGAACGACGCAATCGGTTGAGTCGGATCGCGCAGCGGTTGGAGTTCCTGCCGGAGCGGCTGCGGCGATTGGCGGTGACGCAGGTCGTACGCAAGACGGTGCCGTTCACCGAAACGGCGTGCCTGGTCGTCGAGGAGCTGACGGAGTCGCGGGTGACGGTGTTCGTGGAGAACCGCCGGCGGGTGCGCAACCACATCGGCGGGCTGCACGCGGCGGCGATGACGCTGGCGGCGGAGACCTGCAGCGGGTTCGTCGTCGGGATGAACGTCCCCGACTCGCGGATGCTGCTGATGAAGTCGCTGCAGGTGGAGTTCCGCAGGCGCTGTCGGGGCGGGCTGCGCGCGGTGGCGACGCTCACGGCCGAGCAGCTCGAGTCGATCCGGATGTTGGAGAAGGGCGAGGTCGACGTGGCGGTGACGGCGACGGACGCCTCGGGGGCCGAGCCGATCCGCTGCCGGATGCTCTGGGCCTGGGTGCCGCGGAAGAGGGACTAGCGCCGCCGGCGGCTTCCGCCGGTGGGCAAGGCGTCCGTCCCAGCCGTCGCGGTGCCGCATCCGCCGTCGCCCGCATCGTCCCGTCGTGCGTCCTCCGCGGGTCTGCGTCCCGCTCCTTGCCGTGTGGAGGAAACCGCAATAGGGTTCCGCTGCACGGGGAGGCGGACGGCACGGTCCTTGCGGATCGTGGAATCCAGGGCCGCCGCAGGGCCGCCGAGCCCGGGAGGATGGGATGCGTCGGACGATGCTGGGGGCCCTCGGCGTGTCGGTGGTGCTGGTGCTGGCGTGCGGTTGCGACGACGACGACCCGTACGCGTCGTACCGCCGGCGCTGCGTCGACAAGATCAACCAGTACCGGGCCTCGGAGGGGAAGCCGGCCTACGCGCGGTGGACGGCGGCCGAGTCGTGCGCCGACTCCGAGGCGCGGAGCGACAGCGAGACGGGGACGCCGCACGGGGCGTTCCCGCGCTGCGGCGAGTCGGCGCAGAACGAGTGTCCCGGCTGGGGGTCGCTCGACCAGATCATCGACGGCTGCCTCGACATGATGTGGGCCGAGGGCCCCGGCGAGCCGTTCAGCGAGCACGGGCACTACATCAACATGAGCTCGACCCACTACAGCGAGGTGGCGTGCGGGTTCCACGTCACGGCGTCGGGCGCCGTCTGGGCGGTCCAGGACTTCCGCTGACGGCCGCGGGCGGGAGCGGCTTCCGGCGCATCGACTTCACGGTCCGCGAGGCGGAGGAACCCGGCGGGGCGTCGTCGTCCGGCACGAGGCGCCGCTGGACCAGCCAGTTGCTGCCGAGGTAGGTGAACAGCGCATTCGGCCCGTTCGAGCCGTCGGGCGTGGTGACCACGACGCTCACCGCGCCCTGCCGGTGCGCGGGCGTGAGGCAGCGCAGCTGCGTCTCGCTCAGCACCACCAGGTTCGTCGCCTCTTCGTCGCCGAAGGTCACGGAGCTCGCGCCGAGGAAGCCGGTTCCCTCGAGCACGACCAGTGTTCCGCCGCGCGTGCCGCCGCTGGCCGGGCTGACGCTCGTCACCGTCGGCGGCGTCGCGCCGGCCGCGTAGGTGAACAGGGAGTTCGGGGCGTTGGAGCCGAAGGGGGTCCGCACGACGACGCTGGCCGCGCCCGCCGGGTGGACGGGCGTGGTGCAGCGCAGCTCGGTGTCGCTCGCCACGACCAGGTTCGTCGCCTCCACCCCGCCGAAGGTCACCGCGGCGGCGCCGGTGAAGCCGGTCCCGGTGAGCGTGACGGGGGTTCCGCCGCGCGTGCCGCCGGTCGCCGGGTGGACGCCGGTCACGGTCGGCGGCGGCGTTTCCGAGGTGTAGGTGAACAGCGCGTTCGCCTCGTTGGTGCCGGCCCCGGTCCGCACCGTCACGCCGACCGCGCCGGCCCAGTGGGGTGGAGCCGTGCAGCTGAGTTGGAGCGGGGTCCAGACGACGACGTCCGCGGCTTCCACGCCGCCGAACGAGACGGAGGTGACGCCCACGAATCCGGTCCCGGTCACGGTGACGCGCGTGCCGCCGCCCGCGTCGCCGCTCGCGGGAACGACCTCGGTGACGGTCGGTCGGTCGGCCAGGGCGTCGACCGCGGCGGTCGAGGTCAGGCCGACGACGACGAGCGCCACCAGGGTTGCTGGCGGCGGCGGTCTTCGGCGGGTGGGAGTCCTCGCGCGCATCGGCATCCACTTCAGCACGTCCCGCCGGACCGTGCAACCCGGGCCCGCAGGGAGGGACGGCGCGCGGCGTTCCGCGAGTCGCGCGGTCCGAGGCCGGGGCGGCAGTCCGGAACGGCGGCTCCGTGTTGTCGCTCCCCGGTCCGCATGCTATTCTTCGAACCATACAATTGAACAACGGGAGAGGATGGGTCAGGGTCGCCTTCCTGGGCCTGATCGGGGGGCTTCTCGGCTGCGCGGAGAACGAGCTGCTGTGCCCCGAGTACGACTTCGGCGTCGACTTCGTCGCCGAGGGCGGTGACGTCTGGGAAGTCGCGGACGGCGAGGTCCCGGACGACGCGGACGTCGGGGAAGTGGAGGGCGAGGCGCCCGTCGACGTCGTGGAGGACGACACGGGCGTCGACGACGGGGAGGACTCCGAGATCGTGCCTCCCGTGCCGGGGCTGGACTGCCAGTCCTGCACCGTCGACGCCGACTGCGCACCGGGCTACCCGTGCGTCGAGCTGACCTCCGGCGGGAGCGTCTGCCTGCGCTCGTGCGACGACGAGCTCGCGGACTGTCCGCCGCGTTTCGACTGTGTCGAGAGCCGCATCACGCCGCTGCCCGATCCGGTGTGCGCGCCGGTCGGCGAGCGGTGCTGCGTGGACGCCGATGCCGACGACTACGGTTCGGGCGTCGGTTGCCACGGGCCCGACTGCGACGACGAGGATCCGCGGATCAACCCCGAGGCGGCGGAGGCCTGCGACGGCGTCGACAACAACTGCGACACGGCGACGGACGAGGGGGATCCGGGCGGGGGTCTGGTGTGCGTGACCGGGCTTCCCGGGGCCTGCGCCAGCGGCGTGACGGCCTGCGAAGACGCGATGGTGGTGTGCAATCCCAACGCGTCGGGGGAGCCCGAGGTGTGCGACGGGGTGGACAACAACTGCAACGGCTGGGTCGACGAGGATGCGGCGACGCTGCGGGCGCTCACCCGGGCCTGCTACGACGGGCCCGCCGGGACGGAGGGGGTCGGCGGCTGCACCGCCGGCGTCCAGACCTGCGCGGGCGGCGAGTACCGCGAGGGCCTGGGACAGCTCCTGCCGGCGACCGAGGGGTGCGCCGGGGGCGACAACGACGGCGACGGCGGCCCGGACGCCGGCAATCCCGGGGGCGGCATTGCGTGCATCGCGCCGGTGCCCGGCATCTGCAGTGACGGCGAGACGGCGTGCGTGGGCGGCGTGGTGACCTGCGTCAGCACCATCGCTCCCGGCGACCAGCCCGAGATCTGCGACACGCTCGACAACGACTGCGACGGCGTCCTCAACAACGGCTTCGTCGGCCTCGGCACCGTGTGTTTCGACGGGCTCGGCGCGTGCCGCGCGGCCGGCTTGCGGATCTGCGACCCCGCCGACCCGACCGGCGCGCCGATCTGCGACGCGGTGGGGGGCACGCCCGCTCCGGCGGAGCAGTGCGACTACGAGGACGACGACTGCGACGGGGCGACGGACGAGGGCTACGCGCTGGGCCTGGTCTGCATGGACGGCGTCGGCGGGTGCCGGCGCACCGGGATCACGGTCTGCGACGCCGCCGGCAGCGGCGTCGAGTGCAACGCCGTGGCGGGCAGCCCGACCACCGAGATCTGCGACTACATCGACAACGACTGCGACGCGGCGACGGACGAGGGCTTCGCCGGCCTCGGCAACGTCTGCTTCGCCGGGGTCGGCTCGTGCCGCAGCGCCGGCGTCCTGGTCTGCAACCCGGCGAACCGCAGCGGTCCGCCGATCTGCGACGCGGTGCCGGCCACTCCCGCCCCGGCGGAGCAGTGCGACTACGAGGACGACGATTGCGACGGAGCGACGGACGAGGGCTACCTGCTGAGCCAGGTCTGCACGGCGGGCGTCGGCGCCTGTCTCCGCTCCGGGATCACGGTCTGCAACGCCGCCGGCACCGGGGTGCAGTGCGACGCGGTGCCGGGTGCCCCGGCGACGGAGATCTGCGACGCCGTCGACAACGACTGCGACGGCACGATCGACGAGGGCTTCGCCGGCCTGGGAACGGTCTGCTTCTCCGGGCTCGGCTCGTGCCGTCGCGCCGGGGTCCTGGTCTGCAACGCGGCGGACCGGACGGCTCCTCCGGTGTGCGACGCGGTGCCGGGCACGCCGTCCGCCTTCGAGTCCTGCGACTACGAGGACGACGACTGCGACGGGACGGTGGACGAGGGCTATGCGCTGGGCACCGTGTGCACGGCCGGCATCGGCGCCTGTCTCCGCTCCGGGGTCACGGCCTGCAACGCGGCCGGCACCGGGGTGCAGTGCAACGCGGTGGCGGGCACGCCGACGACCGAGACCTGCGACTACATCGACAACGACTGCGACGGCACGACCGACGAGGGCTACGCCGGCCTCGGCACCGTGTGCTTCGCCGGCGTGGGCGCCTGCGTCCGCTCGGGGATCAACGTCTGCAACGCCGGGGGCACCGCGGTGACGTGCAACGCGGTGGCGGGCACGCCGACGACCGAGACCTGCGACCACGTGGACAACGACTGCGACGGGACGACGGACGAGGGCTTCCCGCTGGGCACCGTGTGCACGGTGGGGATCGGCGCCTGCCTCCGCTCCGGCGTCAACGTCTGCAACGCGGCGGGCACCGGTGTGCAGTGCGACGCCGTGGCGGGGACGCCGACGGGCGAGAGCTGCGACCGGGTCGACAACGACTGCGACGGGACGACGGACGAGGGGTTCGTCTTCAGCGGCGACCCGCTGAACCCGGGGGTCAGCTACCCGCTGGGCAGCGCCTGCGCCGTCGGTCTCGGCGCCTGCCGCCGCGGCGGCGTCGTCGTCTGCTCGGGGACGGGCGCCTCCGCCATGTGCGACGCGCCCGTGGTGGCCCCGGGGTCCGAGACCTGCAACTACGTCGATGACGATTGCGACGGCATCGTGGACGACGGCTACGTCAACAGCTCGGGCGTCTACTTCGGCGACCGCAACTGCGGGGCCTGCGGCATCGACTGCACGACGATCTACGCGCTTCCCGGTGCCTACGGCACCTGCACGGTGGCCGGGACGAGCGCCTCGTGCACGATGAACTGCAGCGCCGGGTTCTACAACCTCAACGGGATCCCCGGCGACGGCTGCGAGTTCCAGCTCGACGCGGGCGCGGTCTACGTCTCCGGCGAGGACTGGACGGCGGTCGACGACAGCACCTGCGGCCTGGGGCCGACGGCCACCGGCGGCGGCCGTCACCCGTGCCGCACCATCGCCTACGGCATTTCGCGCGCGACGGCGCTGGGCCGCGCGCGCGTGCTGGTGGCCGACGCGCTCTATGTGGAGGCCGTCACGGTCGTCGCCGGCCGCAGCCTGCTCGGCGGCTACCGCGCCGACACCTGGGAGCGGCACCTCACCACGACGTTGACCACCATCCGCGCCCCGTCGGGCGCCGGGCACCGCAAGACGATCACCGCGACGTCGATCTCGACGGCGACGACCGTCGAGGGGTTCATCATCGAGGGGACGTCGGC
>CAZMRP010000076.1:0-12442 GCA_964568275.1 uncultured Myxococcales bacterium | reverse complement strand
CCCGCGACCCGTCGCCATCGACCTGACGCCGTTGGCCGGCAAGGTCGTCCGCCTCGATCTCGATGCCGCCGGCGGCGGGGTCGCGCTGTCCGGCTCCGGCGTGTTCCGCGATCCGCGCCCCGCCGAGCCCGCGGCCCTGGCCCGGGTCGGCCAGGCGCGGGCCAAGAACGTGATCCTGGTGATGATCGACACCCTGCGCGCCGACCACACGCCGCCCTACGGCCCGACCCGCGTCCAGGCCCCGGTGCTCGGGCTGGTCGCCGAGCGGGGGGCGCTGTTCGAGCGGTTCGCGGCGGTCGAGGACTGGACCAAGCCGTCCTGCGCCACGATGCTCACCGGGCTGTACCCCAACACGCACAAGGCGCAGACCGACGACGTCAAGCTCTCGGCCTCGGTGCGCATGGCCTCCGAGGACCTCCAGCAGGCCGGGGTGGCCACCGCGGCGTTCATCGCCAACGGCTACGTCTCGGACAAGTTCGGCTTCAAGCGCGGCTGGGACCACTACGTCAACTTCATCCGCGAGTCGAAGCCGACCAACGCCGACAACGTCTTCGCCCGCGCCCTGGAGTGGATCGAGCAGCACAAGGAGCGGCCGTTCTACGCCTACGTCCACACGATCGACCCCCACGTGCCGTACTCGCCGCCCGAGGAGTTCCTCAAGCTGTACGACGACCGGCCCTACGACGGTCCGATCGAGCCGCGCCGGACGCACCTGCAGATCGAGGAGATCAAGAAGAAGACGATGCAGGTCAGCGAGCGCGACAAGCAGCGCATCCTCGCGCTCTACGACGGCGAGATCTCGTACCACGACGGCCACATGGGGAGCTTCCTCAAGCGCCTGGACGAGCTGGGCCTGCTGGAGGACACCCTGGTCGTCGTGACCTCCGATCACGGCGAGGAGTTCTGGGAACGCGACTCGGTCGGCCACGGCCACTCGATCTTCCAGGAGCTGATCCACGTGCCGTTCGCCCTGATGTGGAAGGGCGTCATTCCCGGCGGCCGCCGGATCCCGGACAACCACGACCACACCGTGATCGTCCCGACGATGTTCGAGGCGCTCGGCCTGCCGCCGCCCGACTACTGCGAGGGCCGCTCGGTGCTCCCCAAGGCGCTCGGCCGCGAGGAAACCGGCCCGCACGCCGGCTTCTCCACGCACCAGGGCGAACGGATGGCCGTCTGGAGCGGCCGCCACAAGTTCCAGCTCTCCGGCGCCGTCCGGGGCGCGCTGTTCGACCTCGCGGAGGACCCGGAGTGCAAGACCGACCGCGACGACGAACGGCCGATCGCCGTGCGCTACATGCGGGCCCTGCTCGGCGCCTTCATGGGGGCTCCGGACAAGCGCTTCTGGCGCCACCCGGACCTCAACCGGGCCAACGTCGGCGAGGTCACCGCCGAGCGGGCCGCGATCGACCCGGAGCTGGATCGGCAGCTCGAAGCCCTGGGTTACCTGCGCCCCTGAGCGCCGCCGCCTGCTCGAATCCGCCGCCCCGGCCCCGCCGCGACGCGGACGGCCCGACCGGCGTCCCGCGTCAGGTCCGGGTGCAGGTCGCGGCGTTGTTGCCGGACGTGCTGCCGCAGCCCCAGTCGTTGTAGTAGCGCGTCGCCGCGTAGCCCGACGGACAGGTGAGCCCGCACTGGCTGAACGAGCTCCCCTCGTTCCGCGCGCAGCCGGCGGCGTTGTTGCCGGAGGTGCTGCCGCAGCCCCAGTCGTTGTAGTAGCGCGTGGCGTGGTAGCCGGTCGGGCAGCTCAGGCCGCACTGGTTGAACGAGGTCCCGCAGCTCGGCGCGCAGCCGGCGGCGTTGTTGCCGGAGGTGCTGCCGCAGCCCCAGTCGTTGTAGTAGCGCGTGGCGTGGTAGCCGGTCGGGCAGCTCAGGCCGCACTGGTTGAACGAGGTCCCGCAGCTCGGCGCGCAGCCGGCGGCGTTGTTGCCGGAGGTGCTGCCGCAGCCCCAGTCGTTGTAGTGGCGCGTGGGGTGGTAGCCGGTCGGGCAGCTCAGCCCGCAGAGGTTCAACGAGGCGCAGTCGCCGCTGCATTCCGTGCAGGCGCCCCACTGGCACGCGGAGTCGCAGGTGCGGCGCTGGCACGCCCCGCACCCGTCGGTCGTCGTCGCCCCGATGGTGCACGCCGGCGTCCCGAGCAGCTCGCAGCCGTCGGTCCGCGAGCCGTTGCAGTCGGCGTAGCCCGCCTCGCAGGCACAGGCGCCCGCGTTGCAGCGCGAATGCGCCCCGCAGTCGTTGCCGCAGGCGCCGCAGTGCGTCACCGACGACCGCAGGTCGGTCTCGCACCCCGGCCGTCCGTCGCAGTCCCCGTAGTTCGCCGTGCAGACGCAGGTCCGCCCCGAACAGGTGGCGTTGATGCCGCAGGTCGTCCCGCAGGCGCCGCAGTGGCTCGGGTTGTTCAGCAGGCTGGACTCGCAGCCGTTGCTCCAGCTCCCGTCGCAGTTGCCCCAGTTCGTCGTGCAGCCGCAGACCCCCGCCACACAGGTCGTGTTCGGGCCGCAGGCGCTGCCGCACGCCCCGCAGTGGAGGACGCTCGACGCGAGGTCCGCCTCGCAGCCGTCCGCGGGATTGCCGTTGCAGTCGGCCCGCCCCGGCGGACAGCCGCACGCGCCGTCCTCGCAGGCCGCGCCCGAGAAACAGCGGTTCCCGCACTTTCCGCAGTGGCTCGAGTCGGTCAGGAGGTCCGTGCAGACCCCGCCGCAGCAGGTCTGTCCCGGCGGGCAGCCGCAGGGGTCGTCGGTGCAGGCGCCGGCGAGGCAGGTCAGGCCGACGCCGCAGACGTTGCCGCAGCCGCCGCAGTTGTTCCGGTCCGTGGCGACGTCGACGCAGACGGTTCCGCAGCATCGTCGATCCGGCGGGCAGGCCCCGCACGAGTCGCTCGCGCACGCGCCGCCCGCGCAGCTCGTCCCCGCCGGGCAGGCCCGACCGCAGCCGCCGCAGTGGTCGGGGTCGGCGTCGGTGTCGACGCAGTCGCCGCCGCAGCAGACCAGGCCGCCCGTGCAGAGGCAGGTGTCGGGCAGGCACCGGCCGCCACTGCACATCTCGCCGGCGGCGCAGGCGGTCCCGCAGGCGCCGCAGTGCTCGAGATCGAGGCTGGTGTCGGTGCACACGCCGGAGCAGCACGTCAGACCGCCGGAGCAGGGCGACGTCGGCCCGCAGGCCGGTACCGTCTCGCCGACGCCCGCGTCGTCGAGCCGCCCGGCGTCCCCCGGGACACCCGGTTCCTGGCCCGTGGCGCAGCCCAGCGCGAGCGCCAGCGGGAGCCAGCACCCCCGCGCGCGACGGGACGGGAGGCGGCTCGGCCGCGCAGCGCTCCCCGCGGCAACTGCGGGGCGGAACGACGACGAGCGCTCGGGAGACATCACGCCCGCCAACCCTAGATCCGGGTGCAGGTCGCCGCGTTGTTGGAGCAGCAGGCCCCGCAGCTGCTGGTGTAGTAGTAGCTCGTCGCGGAGTAGCCGGTGGGACAGGTGAACCCGCACTGGTTGAACGACGCGCCGTAGTTCAAGGCGCAGGTGGCGGCGTTGTTGGAACAGCAGGCCCCGCAGCTGCTGGTGTAGTAGTAGCTCGTCGGGTGGTAGCCCGTTCCGCAGGTGAAGCCGCACTGGCTGAACGACGTGCCGCAGTTCGGCGCGCAGGTCGTCCGGTTGTTGGAGCAGCAGGAGCCGCAGCTGCTCGAGTAGTAGTAGCTCGTCGCGTGGTAGTTCGTCGGGCAGCCAAGGCCGCACGGCTGCGACGTGGTGCAGCTGCTGCTGCAGCCCGTGCAGTCGCCCCAGTGGCAGCAGCTGTCGCAGGTCCTGGTCTGGCAGGTGTTGAAGCAGCCGGTCGATGACGTGGTGCCGCGCGGACAGTCGATCGTGCCGGTGCACTCGCAGCCGTTGGTCCACGAGCCGTCGCAGTTGGAGTAGCCGGTGTTGCAGACGCAGCTGCCGCCGCTGCACGTGGCGCGGGTGCCGCAGCTGTTGCCGCAGCTGCCGCAGTTGGTCGTGCTGGTCAGCAGGTTGGCCTCGCAGCCGTTGGACTGCCAGTTGCCGTCGCAGTTGCCGTAGCCCGCGTCGCAGAGGCAGGAGCCGCCGTTGCAGGTCACGTGCCCCGTGGACGGCCCGCAGCTGTTGCCGCAGAACCCGCAGTCGGTGCGCGTCGTGAGCAGGTTGGCCTCGCAGCCGTTGGTGGCCCAGTTGCCGTCGCAGTTGCCGTAGCCCGAGAAGCACTGGCAGGTGCCGCTCGAGCAGGTGGAGTGGCCGGTGCTGGCCGGACCGCACGAGTTACCGCACGTGCCGCAGTGGAGCTGCGTGTTCTGCAGGTTGGTCTCGCAGCCGTCGGACCAGGTGCCGTTGCAGTTGCCGTAGCCCCAGTTGCAGGCGCACGTGCCGCTCGAACAGTACGCGTTGGCGTTGCAGCGGTTGCCGCAACTGCCGCAGTTGGCGGAGTCGAACGACGCGTTGATCTCGCAGCCGTCGGCCCAGTTGCCGTTGCAGTTGAGATAGCCGGCGTTGCAGACGCAGGTCCCGCCGCTGCACGAGGCGTTGGGCCCGCAGCGGTTGTTGCAGGAACCGCAGTTGCTCGAGTCGGAGGTGGGGTTGATCTCGCAGCCGTCGTACCACGAGCTGTTGCAGTCGAGGTACGGGGCGTTGCACCGGCAGCTGCCGCCGCTGCACGAGGCGTTCGGTCCGCAGGAGACGTGACAGGCACCACAGTGCGAGGCGTTGGTGTTCGGGTCGACCTCGCAGCCGTCGGCCCACGACGAGTTGCAGTCGAGGAACGGAGCGGTGCAGGCGCAGCTGCCGCCGGCACACGAGGCGCTGGCCCCGCAGCGGTTGCCGCAGGCCCCGCAGTTGTCGGCGCTGGTCGCGCCGTTGATCTCGCAGCCGTCGCCCCAACTCGCGTTGCAGTCCAGGTACGGGGCGACGCACTGGCAGCTCCCCCCCGCGCAGACCGTGTGCGCGCCGCAGTCGCGCCCGCAGGCCCCGCAGTTCGCCGGGTCCGTCGCGCCGTTGACCTCGCAGCCGTCGGCCCAGTCGCCGTCGCAGGACAGGAGCGCTCCGTCGCAGACGCAGGCCCCGCCGCTGCAGGAGCTGCCCGGCCCGCAGGTCGCCGCGCAGCTGCCGCAATGGTCGGCGCCGGTCAGGTGGTCGACGCAGGCGCCCCCGCAGCAGATCCCGTCCGGACACGCCGTGTCGTCCGCCGCCGGCGACGACAGGCAGTTGCGCGCCGGCTGGCAGACGTCCGTCGTGCACGGGTTGCCGTCCTCGCAGTCCTCGTTCGTCGTGCAGGTGCAGTCCCCGTCCTCGTCCGTCTCGCCGTCGCAGTCGTCGTCCAGCCCGTCGCACGTCGTGTCGGTGGTGGCCGGCGGCGTGCGCGGCGTGCAGGTCACGGTGCCCCGCGTGCAGGTCGACTCGCGCTCGCAGACGCCCAGACCGCAGGTCGTCGGCACGTAGTCCTCGTCCACCCGGCCGTCGCAGTCGTCGTCGACCCCGTCGCACGCCGTCTCGCCCGAACCGCTCGGGATGCACGGCGCCTCGCAGCCGTCCGCCGGGTTGCCGTTGACGTCGGACCAGCCCGCCTCGCACAACAGCGCGCAGTCGCCCAGCTCGCACACCGCCGTCGCGTGGGGCCGCGCCGGGCAGATCGTGCCGCACGCCCCGCAGTTGTAGCGGTCGAAGTCGAGGTCGTAGTCCTCGTCGACCAGCGTGTCGCAGTCGTCGTCCTCGTGGTTGCAGAACTCCGGCACGCAGGGCGAACAGTCCCGGTCCGTGGCGTCGGTGCGCGTGTCGCAGTCGTTGTCCAGCCCGTCCTCGCACGTCCCGTCCGTCGGCAGCTCGCGCGTCGCCCCCGCGGGCGACGGCGTGCAGAGGTACTCGCAGCCGTCGACGCTGTTGTCGTTGGCGTCGACCCAGCCCGCGTCGCAGGTCAGCTCGCAGACCCCGGCGAGACACTCGCCGACGGCATGCTCGGGGTCGCATACCGCGTCGCACGCCCCGCAGTTCATCGGGTCGCTGGCGAGGTCGAAGTCCTCATCGATCCGCGTGTCGCAGTCGTTGTCGAGCCCGTCGCACAACTCGGCGCCCGTCGGAGTGCACGGGCCGGTGTCGAGCGCCTCGCCGTCGGCGTCGGCGTCCACGTCGGCGTCGGCGTCCGCGTCGGTCGGCGGCAGGTCCCAGCCGCCGTCGTCCGGCAGTCCGTCCCCACCCGTGTCGGTCGGGGTGCCGTTGCCGTCCCCGCACCCGGCCGCCAGGCAGCAAGCCAATCCCAGCATCGCCATCGGCCAGCGCTTCATCGGCACACCTCCCGGCGACCTCGAGGGTCGCCACGACGACACCTCAAGGGTAGCAGGGGCCCTCCGGGGGGGCAATCGCTCCCCGCCCGCTCCCCCGCCCGCGGCCCCACGGGGCTCTCGACGGGAAGCCCCCGGATCTGGCAGGCTCCGCTCATGCCGGTCGTCGTGCAGAAGTATGGTGGCTCCTCGGTCGCGGATCTGCCGCGCATCCGCCGCATCGCCGAGGAGGTGGTGGCGCGCAGGCGGGCGGGCTACGACGTCGTGGTGGTCGTGTCCGCGATGGGCAAGACCACCGACCAGTTGCTGACGCTGGCCCGAGAGGTCGCGCCGTCCCCGCCGCGGCGCGAGCTGGACATGCTGCTGTCGACCGGCGAACGGGTGACGATGGCTCTGCTGTCGATCGCGATCCAGGAGCTGGGCGAGCAGTCGATCTCGTTCACCGGGTCGCAAGCCGGCATCACCACCAGCGACCGCCACTCGGACGCGCGGATCATCGAGGTCCGGCCGTTCCGCGTGCAGGACGAGCTGGCCCGGGGCAAGGTGGTGATCGTCGCCGGGTTCCAGGGCGTGTCCTACAAGCGCGAGATCACGACGCTCGGCCGCGGCGGCTCCGACACCACCGCCGTCGCCCTCGCCGCGGCCCTCGACGCCGAGGCTTGCGAGATCTACTCGGACGTGGACGGCGTCTACTCCGCCGACCCGCGGGTCGTGCCGGGCGCCCGCCACCTGCCCGAGATCGGCTACCAGGAGATGCAGGAAATGGCCCAGGCCGGGGCCAAGGTGATGAACGCCCAGGCCGTCGAGTTCGCCAAGCAGGCCGGGATCGCGATCTACGCCCGCGCCTCGTTCCAGGCCGGCCGCGAGACCGTGATCCGCAAGGGCGCCCCGCGCGAGGAGTACACCCCGCGCGCCGTCGTCTCGTCCAAGAACATCGTTCGCGTCCGGCTGATCGGCCAGGCCTCGCACAACCGCCTCCGCGAGGTGCTCGAACGGGCCGGTCGGCTGCAGATTCCGCTGCGCGAGGTGTCCTTCGCCTCGCCCCACGCCACCCCCGCCTGGTCCCGCGCCTCGTTCCTGGTGCCCCTCGAGAACGCCGTCAACTACCCGACCTTCAAGCAGCAGCTGCGCGACACGCTGGGCGAGGCGGTGGAGCTCGACGAGCACCTCGGGGCGGTGTCGGTGATCGGCGAGGGGATCACCCGCGACGAACGCGTCCTGCTGGCGAGCCTGGCTCGCGCGGAGTCGCTCGGCGTCCCGCTGGAAGGCCTGGCCACCACCGCGTTCCGCGTCTCGCTGCTCGTGCCGCTGGCCGACGTGGAAGGGCTGGTGCGCGACCTGCATGCCGCGCTCGTGGAAGCCCAGGAGCCGGTGCTCGCCGCCGACGGCGTACAGCACCAGGCCCCGGGCCCGGGAGGGGACCGATGAGCTACCACATCCTGGTCGTCGACGACGAGAAGAACATCCGCCGCACGCTGGAACTGGTGCTGACCGGCGAAGGGTACAAGGTCAGCGCCGTCGCCACCGCCGAGGAGGGGCTCGGCCTGCTGGCGCGCGAGGAGATCGACCTGGCGGTGCTCGACGTGAAGCTCCCCGGCATCAGCGGCATCGACGCGCTCAAGCGGATCCGCGAACAGTGGCCCGGCGAACCGCAGCTGCCGGTGCTGATGATCTCGGGGCACGCCACGGTCAAGGAGGCCGTGGAAGCCGTGCAACTCGGCGCCGCCGACTTCTTCGAGAAGCCGATCGAGCGCGACCGCGTGCTGATCTCGATCCGCAACAGCCTGGAGAAGTGGCGACTCAAGCGCGAGGTGCTGTCCCTGCGGGCGCGGGTCGAGCCGCAGCTGGAGATGATCGGCAGCTCGGAGGCGATGAAGCGGCTGTTCGACGAGATCCGCAAGGTCGCCCCGACCAAGGGCCGCGTGCTGATCACCGGCGAGAGCGGCACGGGCAAGGAGCTGATCGCCCGCGCGGTCCATCGCCTGTCCCCGCGCGCGGAGGCGCCGTTCGTCAAGGTCAACTGCGCCGCGATCCCGGGCGAGCTGATCGAGAGCGAGCTGTTCGGCTACGAGCGCGGGGCGTTCACCGGCGCCCAGGGCCGCAAGCGCGGCCAGTTCGAGCTGGCCGACGGCGGGACCCTGTTCCTCGACGAGATCGGCGACATGTCCCCCTCGGCCCAGGCCAAGGTGCTGCGCGCCCTGCAATCCGGCGAGATCACTCGTGTCGGCGGCGAGTCGGCGCTGTCGGTCGACGTCCGCATCCTCGCCGCCACCAACCGCGCCCTCGACGAGGAGGTCAAGGCCGGCCGCTTCCGCGAGGACCTCTACTTCCGCCTCGCCGTCGTCCCGCTGCACTCCCCGCCCCTGCGCGAGCACCCGGAGGACATCCCGCTGCTCGTCGACACGCTGGTCGGCCGCTTCTGCGACGAGAACGGCTTCCGCCGCAAGTCCGTCGAACCGGCGGTGCTCGAGGCGATGATGCGCTACCACTGGCCGGGGAACGTGCGCGAGCTGAAGAACGTCGTGGAGCGGATGGTGATCCTGAGCGAGTCGACGATCCGGCCGGTCGACCTCCCGGACGAGGTGCGCGGCGCGACCCCGGTGGCCGTCCCCGCCTCCGGCTTCCGCCCCGGCGTCCCGCTCCGGCTGTTCCGCGAACAGGCCGAGAAGGCGTTCCTGCTCGACGCGCTCGGCCACTACGAGTGGAACATCTCGCGCGCCGCCCAGGCGCTCGGCATCGAACGCACCAACCTGCACAAGAAGATCCGGGGCTACGGCATCACGCGCGACGGCCGCGGCGGCTCCGGTCCCGCGAGCCTCCCGCCGCCGAACGACGACTGACCCGCGGCGCTACGCCGCGTGCTCGTCCCACGCCGCCTTGGCGCGCAGGTACTGCGTCAGCTCGTCGACCTGGTACGGCTTGGCCACGAACCCCACCGCACCCGTCTGCGACTGCCGGAGCTGGCGCTCCGACAGGTGGTAGGCCGACATCAACACCACCCGCACCGTCGGATGCTCGGCCCGCATCCGTCGCGCCAGCTCCAGGCCGCTGGTCCCCGGCATCATCACGTCGATCAGCGCCAGCTGGAAGGTCCCCTCGCCCAGCAGCGCCAGCGCCGACTCCGCGTCCGTCACGCCGACCGCGTGGAACCCCTCCAGCCGCAACGTCGACGTCAGCAGCCGCAGATGGTTCGGCTCGTCGTCGACGACGAGGATGCGGATCGATCGGGTCGGTTCATCGGCGGGCCCTTGCACCAGGACCTCCCGGGAACTGCCGCCGCCCCCCGCGGGAGCAGCCGCTCCACCCGGTTCGGCAAAGCGAAATTCCTACCAGGGGTGTGTATCAGTAATTGCAGGCGGTTAGCGGTCTGCGGGGGACGAACGGCGCAGGACTGCAGGCTCCGCTCTTTCAGCGCTGCAACGGTTCGTGGTCCGGCGGGGCGAAGCGGGTGATGCCGTGACGGCGCATCTTGCGCCACAGGGTGGTGGTCGACAGCCCGAGCGTCTTGGCGGCGTCGGCCAGGGTCCGGGTGTCGGCGATCGTCGACAGGATCGCCTGCCGTTCGGCCGAGGCGACGACGTCGGCCAGGGTCTGGCCTCCCGCCGCCGGCGCCGTCTCCGGCTTGACCTCGATGTCCTCCAGCCGCACGACGCCGCTGACGGCCAGCGCGACTCCCTGCTCGATCAGGTTCTCGAGCTCCCGCACGTTGCCCGGATAGTCGTAGGACAACAGGAACTGCATCACGCCCGCACCGAGCCGGACGGCCTTCTGCATCCGGGCCTGGGCCCGCGTCATGAAGTGGTCGACCAGCAGCGGGATGTCCTCGGGCCGCTCGCGGAGCGGCGGCAGGTGGAAGCGGGCCACGTTGAGCCGGTAGAACAGGTCCTGGCGGAAGCGCTTCTCCGTGATCCCGAGCTGCAGGTCCTGGTTGGTGGCGGCGATCACGCGCACGTTGACCTTGATCGAGCGGTTGTCGCCGACGCGCCGGATCTCGCCCTCCTGGATCGTGCGCAGCAGCTTGGCCTGGAAGGCCAACGTGGTCTCGGCGATCTCGTCGAAGAAGAACGTGCCGCCGTCCGCCTCCTCGATCAGGCCCTTGCGGGTGGCGACCGCGCCGGTGAACGCCCCGCGCATGTGCCCGAACAGCTCGCTCTCCAGCAGCTGCTCGTGGATCGCCGCGCAGTTCACCGGCACGAACGGCCGGTCGGAACGGCGCGAGTTGGCGTGGATCGCCTTGGCCACCAGCTCCTTGCCCGTGCCGCTCGGGCCCGTGATCAGCACCGTCGCGTCCGTCGGCGCGATGCGGATGATTCGCGAATAGACGTCCCGGATCGCCTGCGAACGCCCGATGATGTTCTCGAACTTGTAACGCTCGCGGAACTCCTGCGTCAGCAGCGTCACCTCGTTGGCCAGCCGCTTGCGCTCGAAGGCCTTGTCGACCTTGACCAGCAGCTCCTCCTCGGTGAACGGCTTCTGCAGGTAGTCGTAGGCGCCCAGCCGCATGGCCGCCACGGCGCTCTCCACGGTGCCGTAGGCCGTCATCACGACCACCTCGGTGGTCGGCGACGCCTCCCGCACCTTGCGCAGCACCTCCATGCCGTCGACCCGGCCCATCCGCAGGTCGGTCAACACCAGGTCGAAACTCTCCTGCTTGACCTTCTCGATGGCCGTCTCGCCGTCCGGCGCCTCGTCGGTCTCGTAGCCCGCGCCGCGCAGCAGGATCCCGAGCGTCGCGCGCATGTTGCGCTGGTCGTCGACGATCAGGATCCGGATCTTCCCGCTCCGCGCCATCCCCTAGCTCCCGTCCTCGCCGACCGGAATCTCCAGTCGGAAACACGCTCCCGAGCCGCCCGGCGCCGGTCGCGCGGTCAGCTCTCCGCCGTGCCGTCGCGCGATCTGCCGGCACAGCGCCAGCCCCAGCCCGACCCCCGACGCCTTCGTCGTGAAGAACGGGTCGAAGATCCGCTCGAGGTCGTCCGTCGGCAGCCCCGGCCCCTCGTCGATCACGTCGATCCGCAGCCGGTCCCCCTCCCGCGCCGCCGTCACCCGCACGCCGCCCCGCCCGTTGCTGGCCTCGATGCCGTTGCGCAGCAACCCGACCAGCGCCTCGAACATCCGGTCCGGGTCCAGCGACGCCGTCGTCGCGCCGCGCTGCACCGTCACCTCCACCCGCGCCCGCTCCCCGGCCGGGCAGCGGCGCCGCGCCTCCTGCACCGCGCGCTCCACCAGCTCCGATACGCGGACCGGGGTGCGCACCGGCGGCGCCGACATCGCGAACGACACCAGGTCGTGCGTCAGCCGGTCCAGTCGCCGCAGCTCCTCCTCGAGGATCCCCAGCAGCATCTCCGCGTCGGGCTGCTCGGCCGGGACCGCCCGGCGCAGCCCCGTCGCCACGTTGTACATCACCGACAGCGCATTGCGCACCTCGTGCGCCACCATCCGCGCCATCGCCCCGACCCCGTCGTCGCGCGGCGGCTGGGTCGACTCCCGACGCACCACGTCCGACCCGCCCGACCGCGGTGCCGCTCCGGCGCCGCGCCCGCGTCCCGCATCCCTCGGGTCGCCCCGCCTCCCAGCCGCCTTGCGTGACGTCCCCCGCTCGACCTTCATCGGTTCCCTCCCCTCCGGACCCGCACCGGGACCGCCGGACCCCGCACCTCCCGGTCCAGCACCGGCTCCGCGGCCCGGTCGGCCAGGTACGGATCGTAGATCGGCTCCACCCAGTACACGCCCGGCTCGACCAGCGCCTCCGCCGGACAGTAACGCGTCAGCTCCAACCGCCGTTCGTACTTCCCTCCGCGACGCAGTCGCACCAGCAGGTCCGACAACGGCGTGATGCGCCACGGGCTCATCGCGCAGGTCCAGTCGCCGGTCGGCCCCGCCACCTCGAAGCGGAACTGCGTCGGATGGTCGACCAGCTTCAGCGCCTCGTCGCTCCGGTTGCGGACCGCCACGCTCAGCCACACCTCGTCGCCGTCCGCCGCGTCCGCCTTCCGCGCCTCCACCCCCAGCGGCGCGTCGCCGTCCGCCGCGCCCGTCGTCTCCGGCGCGCCCTCGGGGCCCAGCGCCAGCGTCGTCTGCGCGTCGAGCCGCCCCGCCCGGCCCACCGGCTCGCCCAGCTCCGGGTCGACCAGCACCAGGCCGTAGGTCACCGCCAACTCGGCCGGC
>CAZMRP010000075.1:0-12457 GCA_964568275.1 uncultured Myxococcales bacterium | reverse complement strand
GTACGACCTGCGTGGCGGCGGCCTGCGGCGACGAGGTGGTCGACAGCGGCGAGCAGTGCGACGACGGCAACACGACGTCCGGCGACGGCTGCAGCGCCGCCTGCCGCACCGAGGGTGCCGAGGAGTGCGGCAACGGCGAGCTCGAGGGCGACGAGGAGTGCGACGACGGCAACACGACGTCCGGCGACGGCTGCCAGTCCGACTGCACCTTCACCTGCCACACGGCCGCGGACTGCGACGACGAGGACCAGTGCACCGTCGACACCTGCGACGCCGTGACCGACGGCCGGCTGTGCCAGAACACGATCGACGACGGCGCCGATTGCGACGACGGCAACGCCTGCACCTCCGGCGAGACATGCGACGCGGCCGGGGCGTGCACCGGCGGCACCAACATCTGCGGCGATTGCGACCCGACCGACGACACGTGCGAGGCCGACCACGGCGACGGCGACCCCTGCAACGGCACGCTGGTCTGCGACGACACTTCGCTCGCCTGCGAAGTGGATGCCGCGACCGTGCTCGAGTCGGGCGACCCGTGCGACAACGGGGTGTTCTGCGACGGTGTCGACCTGTGCGGCGGCTCGCCGATCGTCTGCGAGAGCCCGGGCGACCCGTGCGCCGCCTGCCAGACCTGCGACGAGGCGGGCGGCGAGTGCGACATCGACGTCGGCTCGTGCTTCATCGCCGACACCTGCTACGCCGACGCCGACCCCAACCCGGCGAACGGGTGCGAGGTGTGCGACGCGGACGTGCTGGCGACGGACTGGTCGGACGCGGCCGACGGCACCAGCTGCGACGACGGGGACATCTGCACGACGGGCGAGACCTGCACCGCCGGCGTGTGCGGCGGAGGCACGGGCAGTTGCGAGTGCGATCCGGCGGCCGACACCTGCGAGACCGACCACGGGGACGACGACCCGTGCAACGGGACGTTGTACTGCGAGACGGCGAGCCGCACCTGCGTCGTCGAGCCCGGCACGCCGCTGGCGGTCGATGCCTCGTGCGACGACGGCCTCGACTGCAACGGCGCCGACACCTGCCAGACCGGCACGACCGGGCTGGAGTGCACCTCCGACGGCGTGTCGCCGTGTCTGGCCTGCGAGACCTGCAGCGACACGACGGGCGGCGGCCACACCTGCGCGCTCGACACCGGCTTCTGCCTGCTCGGCACGCCGGCGGCGTGCGTGGCGGACGGCGCCGTCAATCCGGCCAACGGCTGCGAGGTCTGTGACGATTCCGAGTCGACCACGGCCTGGACCGCCAACACCGGGGCCGCCTGCGACGACACGTTGTTCTGCAACGGCACCGACACCTGCGGTGCGGACGCCGCCTGCTCCGTGCACGTCTCCCCGCCGTGCGGTGCGACCTGCCACAGCGGCTGCGTGGAGGCGACCGACACCTGCACCGTCGCCGCGGGCTCCTGCTACATCGGTTCCGCCTGCTACGCCGACGGCGCGGCCAACCCGGCCAACGAGTGCCAGGAGTGCGACACGGCGACCAGCCAGACGGCGTGGACCGACGTCGCCGCCGGGACGCCTTGCACGGCCGACGCGGACGGCTGCACGATCGACGCCTGCTCGGCCGGCGCCTGCGGCCACACCGCGGAGTGCGTCGACTCGACCGTGGCGGTCAACGCCGCGCGGACGACCTGGCGGTTCTGCGTGACCGACGCCAACTGCGCGACGGCCGTGGGCGCCGCCTGCACGGCGGTGAACGTCCCGGGTTCCTGGAACACCTTCAGCACCAGCGGCTCGCCGATGACCCACTGCGCGGCGGGCGGCGGGTTCTGGGTCGCCGAGGTCACCGGCCTGACCACCGGCACGCAGTGCTACCGGTTCTACGGGACCGACGGGACCACGCCCGCGTGGTTCAGCGACCCGGCCACGGGCGCCGACTGCGGGACCGGCAGCGCCTACTGCGATCCGCCCGGCTCCGACACCAACTGCCGCGTGATCGTGCCGTAGCGGCCCGCGCGCACGAGGCCGGCGCTACCCTCCACGACGACCGTCGAGCGATACTCGCACCGCACCGAAGGCCGACCCGCGGCGAACCTGCGTCGTGCTTGTGCTAGAAGGTCCAGTTGACGAGCGGCAGGCGGTACTCGAGGCCGGTCGTGGCGGCGCCGGCCCGGTACAGCGAGGCGGCGGGGGCTTCGGCCAGCGCCAGGGCCGGGACGCCCAGGCGGAGTCCGCCGCCGCTGCCGATGGCGACCAGCGAGGGCGGGGCGTTCCAGCGTCGGGTCGCGGCGGCGGTGGCGCGGCTGTGGGTGGCGACGGTGCCGGCGGCGTCGCGCGTCTCGCCGGTCGGCTCGTAGTCTTCCGACACCAGGACCAGCGTCAGGAGGATCGACGGCACGAGCAGCGTCATGCCGATGGCCAGGGTGGCGACCCCGGCATCGATCGACTCGAGTTCCATGAAGTAGCCGCCGGCGGCGCAGCCGCCGCCCACGGCCAGGGGGATCATCGACAGCAGCCAGGGGTTGGTGACTCCGGCGGCGGCCTCGATCGTCATGGTCAGTTCGACGCCGATCAGGCCCAGTCCGATCGCCCCGCGGACGCCGGCCGCCTCGCTGCCCGCCTCGAACGGCTGGGCCTGCGCCGGTGCGGCCGCCAAGCCCAACGCGATCGTTCCCAGAAGCAGAGCTTTCTTCATCGAATCCACCCCGGTCACCCTGTTGCGAGCACGCGGAAAGTTCGCGCGACCCGGAACGTCGTGAGCCGGCGCAAGCATAGCCAAGGGGGGGGAATCGTCAAGCGCGTCGTGGGGCGGCCTTGCCGCGCGGGTCGCGCCCGACCGGGCGCGGTTCGGCCGTCCGCGACAACGGGGTTGCCGACCGACAACGGCGGGGCACGTTGCGGGGCGCGGGCGGCGGCGTGTTCCGCGGGGTGTCGAGCGGGCGGATCGCGCGGCGGGGCGCCGTGATTCGGGCCCGGGAGCCGGTGTTCCGGCGTGGCCGCCGGAGCTGGCACGGGGGTTGCTCTCTTCGGGGCCGGAGTGGCCGCGGGGTGGTGCGAAACCGCCTCTCGGCATCACCCCGCGGCCCTGTTCGAGAGGCGGAGAAGGAACGGGAGGTTCCCATGAACCGCGCTCTCGCTACGCTCCGGGTGGTGCCTTTCGTCGCCCTGGTTCTGGGCGGCGGCTGCATGGATCGGGAGTTGACGGGCGTGGACCCGGTGGTCCAGGCGCTGGCGATCCTGACCGTGCCCCAGCCGCCCAGCGGCAAGGTCGACATCCTGGTCGTCGTGGACAACTCCGGCTCGATGCAGCAGGAGCAGGAGGCGCTGGCGGCGAACTTCCCGCGGTTGATCGAGGAGCTGATGGCGCCGAGCAACCCCGAGCACAACGCGGTCACCGACCTGCACGTCGGCATCGTCTCGACCGACCTGGGCTCGGCCGGCTACGTCCTGCCGACCTGCGGCAGCGGTGCGTGGGGCCACGCCCTCGGCGACGACGGGATGCTGCGTCATGCGCCGTCCCCGACGGTCGGCGGCTGCGCCGCCAGCTACCCGCTGTTCCTCTCGCGGGTCCGGGACCAGGCCGACTACCCGTTGGGGCGGATGGGCGAGGACTTCCGCTGCCTGGCCACGCTGGGGACGAGCGGCTGCGGCTTCGAGCAGCAGCTCGAGGCGGCGCGCAAGGCGCTGGTGGAGCACGCCCGTCCGGGGGGCGTCAACGACGGCTTCCTGCGTCCGGATTCGATCCTCGCGGTGCTGTGGGTGACCGACGAGGAGGACTGCTCGGTGGCCGACACCGCGATCCTCGACCCCGACCGCGGCGACCTCGGCCACTACAACCTGCGCTGCTACTTCCACCAGGAGATGTTGAAGGGGGTCGGCGAGATGCTCGGGGAGTTGCAGGCGCTGCGGCCGAATCCGCGGGACTTCGTGGTGGCGATGATCGCGGGCGTGCCGTTCGAGGGGACGGACGGCGCGTTCTGCCAGGGTCGGGGCGAGCACCTGGGAGGCTGCCTCGGGCTGCCGATCATGCAGTACGCGGTCGACCCCGCCGCGCCGGCATCGATCCTGCCCGCGTGCGTGCATCCGGCGGGGTGGGGCCACGCCCTGCCGGGCCGGCGGTTCGTGGAGGCGGCGATGCGGATCGGGCCGCAGGCCACCGTCTACTCGATCTGCAACGACGACTGGCGGCCGGCCATCGACGGCGTCCTGGAGCTGATCCAGGACTCGATGGACCGCGTCTGCTTCCCGCACGAGTTGAAGCTCGATCCGGCCACCTGCCGGGCGGAGTGCGACGTGGTGGAGTTGTTGTCGGACGACCGGGCGTGTCCGGCGGGGCGGGTCGAGGCCGAGCCGTCGACGGTGACCGAGCCCGACGGGCGGGTGCGGCGGCGGTGCGTGATTCCGCAGGCGGAGCGCGTGCGGGACGCGGACGGAAGCTGTCCGACGGCGGCGGCCTCGGGTTGGTACTACGTGCCCCGGGCGGACAGCGGAACGGCCGACTGCGACCAGGTGCTGTTCGCCGCCGACGCGGTGCCGGAGGGGTTGTCGGACACGCGGCTCGAGTGTCTGACGGACGTCGCGGGGTCCTAGAGCTAGACCTCGAGGATGTCCTTTTCCTTGGTGGCGACGACCTCGTCGACCTTCTTCACGCCGGCGTCGGTCAGTTCCTGGATCTTCTTCGTGGCGCGGTCGCCGTCGTCCTCCGCCACCTCGCCCTCGTCGATCAGCGACTTGACCAGCTCGTTGGCGCTGCGGCGGTGGGTGCGGATCGAGACCTTGGTTTCCTCGCCCTGGCGCTTGAGCAGCTTGACCAGTTCCTTGCGGCGTTCCTCGGTCAGCGGCGGGACGGAGATGCGGATGAAGTCGGCGTCGGCGTGGGGTGTGAGGCCGAGGTTGGCGGCGAGGATCGCCTTCTCGACGGGGTGGACCTGGGTGCGGTCCCAGGGTTTGATCAGGATCGAGCGCGGGTCGGGGGTCGACATCGAGGACATCTGGTGCAGCGGGGTGGCGGTGCCGTAGTAGTCGACGCGGACGCCCTCGAGGATCGCCAGGCTGGCGCGGCCGGTGCGCATGCGGGACAGGTCCCGCCGGAGCGACTCGATGGCCTTGTCGATGTTGTCCCGCAGCTCCTGCAGCACTTCTTCCAGCATGCCCCACCTCAAGCCCGTCGCCGGGCGCGGTCCGCCCGGGCAGCGCCGGCGGACTTCGCCGGCGGGTCGGTCGTCACGCGCGTGCCGATCGGCTCGCCGCGGCAGACGCGCCGGGCGTTGCCGGGTACGCCGAGGGCGAAGACGGCGATCGGCAGGCGGTTTTCCAGGCACAGCGCGAAGGCGGTGGCGTCCATCACCCGCAGGTTGCGCTCCAGCGCCTCGCGATGGGTCAGTCGGTCGAACCGCACGGCGCGCCGGTCGCGGGCCGGGTCGCGGTCGTAGATCCCGTCGACCTTGGTCCCCTTGAGCAGCGCGTCGGCCCCGAGCTCCACGGCGCGCAGTGCCGCGGCGGTGTCGGTGGAGAAGTAGGGGCTGCCGGTGCCGCCCGCGAAGATCACCACGATTTTGCGTTTGAGGTGGCGGAGCGCCCGCTGCCGGATGTACGGCTCGGCGAACGACCGGAGCTCGAACGCCGTCTGCACGCGCGTCGGCACGCCGGAGGCCTCGAGCCGGCTCTGCAGCGCCAGTCCGTTGATCACGGTGGCCAGCATGCCCATCTGGTCGCCGGTCACGCGGTCGATGCCGGTGGCGCCCGGCTGGGCTCCGCGGAAGATGTTTCCGCCGCCGATCACGACGCCGACCTCGACGCCGAGGTCGTGGACCTGGCGGATTTCGTCGGCGACGGCGGCGACGGCGGCGGGGTCGAGCCCGTGGCCGCCCGGTCCGGCCAGCACTTCTCCGGAAAGCTTGAGCAGCACGCGGCGGTAGACGGGGCGGGAGCCGCGCGCCTTGCGGGATGGGGCGGGGTCCCTGGTCGTCACGTTCCCAGCATCGCCTGCACGTCGGCGGCGATGTCGTACTTCCGCTTCTCGATGCCCTCGCCGAGTTCCCAGCGCACGAAGCGGCGAATCGTGATGTTCTCGCCGATCTTCGCCACCAGTTCGGTCCGAACCTGGTCGATCGTCTTCTTGTCGTCCTTGACGAACAGCTGGTCCATCAGGCAGATCTCGGACTTCCACTTGCCGATCTGCCCGTCGACGATCTTGACCACGATCTCGGGCTTCTTCCCCGACTCGGCCTGTTGGGCCTGGAAGATCTCGCGCTGGTGGTCGACCTCGGCCGCGGGGATCTCGTCCTGCTTCAGGTACGCGGGGCTCATCGCGGCGACGTGCATCGCCACGTCGTCGACGAAGGTCCGGAAGTCGGCGCTGCGGGCCGCGAAGTCGGTCTCGCAGTTGACCTCGAGCAGCACGCCGATCTTGCCGGCGCCGTGGATGTAGGCCTGCACGCAGCCTTCGGCCGCGATGCGCCCCGACTTCTTCGCCGCCTTGGCGAGGCCGCGCTTCTGGAGCAGCTCGACCGCCTGGTCCAGCTGGCCGTCGGTCTCCTCGAGCGCCTTCTTGCAGTCCATCATGCCGACGCCCGTGCGGTCGCGCAGCTCCTTGGTCAGTTGGGGGGTGATCTTGGTCGCCATCTCCGCTCACCTCCGCGTCGCCGGTCGCCCGGCGGCGCCGTGTCTTCCGCTACTGTCCGCCCGGGCCCTTGCCGGTGGGGGCCGGTCCGGGTCCGCTCCGACCGCCGGGTCCGCCGCCCCGCCGCATCGGCGGACGGCCGCCGCCGGTGCGGCCGCGGCGCGCGGCGTACTCGACGGGCGGTCCGTGGCCGGTGCTGGCGGCGGCGACGAAGTCGTCCTTCGCGTCGCCCCGCTTGCCGCTGGCGTACTCGCGCCGGCGGGACTGGCCCTCCTGGCACGCCTCGGCGATCTTGGCCGCGACCAGCCGGATCGAGCGCATGGCGTCGTCGTTTCCCGGGATCGGGTAGTCGACCACGTCGGGGTCGCAGTTGGTGTCCAGCAGGGCCACGACCGGGACGTTGAGCCGCCGGGCCTCGCGGACGGCGTTCGACTCGTTGTCGGGGTCGATCACGAACAGCGCGCCCGGCAGGTGGGTCATCTGCTTGATGCCGAGCAGGTTCTTCTCGATGCGCTGGCGTTCCTTCTCGATCTTGAGCTGTTCCTTCTTCTTCAGGTCGGAGTACGACCCGTCGGCCTGCCGTCGCTCCATCTCCTTGAGCCGGTCGAGCGACTTCTTGATCGTGTCGAAGTTGGTCAGGGTACCGCCGAGCCAGCGGGTATTGACGAAGTGCATCCCGACCCGGCCGGCCTCGTCGGACACGATCTCCTGGGCCTGTTGCTTGGTGCCGACGAACAGCACGTGGTGTCCGTGGGCCACGACCTCGCTGATGAAGCGGTAGGCCTTGCGGAACAGCGGCAGGGTCTGCTGCAGGTCGATGATGTGGATCCCGCTCCGCGTGCCGTAGATGTACGGCCGCATCTTCGGATTCCATCGCGTGGTGCGGTGGCCGAAGTGCATGCCCGCGTCGATCAGATCCCGCATGCTGATCGGGCCCGTCGGCGCCTTTGACGGTGCCGGCGGCGCGCTCGGCGCCTCGGCCGGCGGTGCAGCTTCGTCCGCCGCGGAAACGGCACCGTTCCTCTGGTCCAACATGCACGCGCTCCTTTCCCGTTGTCCCCCCCCGCCGCCCGTCCGGGCTCCACCCCGGCCGACGGCGAGGCGCCCTCATACCACACCGGAATTGCCCGCGCAACCCCTTCCGCGCTTGCGTCGTCCGGCGCCCCGCGCTATGGTCCAGCCGTCTTTCGGGGGACTGGGCGACGCGGGTGTACCCGGCTCGAGCCGGGATGCCACGAGGAGGTCGAACCCATGGTCCGTACGGTGTTCAAGTCCAAGATCCACCGCGCGACGGTCACGCACGCCGACGTGCACTACGAGGGTTCGGTGACCATCGACCGCACGTTGATGGAGGCGGCCGACATCGTGCCCTGGGAGCGGGTCCACCTGTGGAACGTGACCCGCGGCACGCGGCTGGAGACCTATGCCATCGCCGGCCCGCCGGGCTCGGGCCTGGTGTGCGTCAACGGCGCCGCCGCGCACCTCAACCGGCCCGGCGACCTGGTAATCATCGCGACCTTCGCCGAGTTCGGCCCCCGCGAGCTGGCGCGTCACGTGCCGCGCGTGGTCCGGGTCGACCGGCGGAACCGCATCCTCGGCCGGGAGGCCGAGGTCCCCGGTCCGCAACGTCCGCGCGCGCGCCGGCGCCGTTCCCCGGTCGCCGGCACGTCCGCCCACGTCTGACCCGTCCACGGGACGGGGGAGGAGTGATCATGGAAGAAGTCGTCGTCGTGGCCGGCGCCCGCACCGCCATCGGCACGTTCGGCGGGTCGTTGCGGGACGTCCCCGCCGTGGACCTCGGCGTTCTCGTCGCCCGGGCCGCCCTCGAGCGTTCCGGGGTTCCCCCGGCGGACCTCGACGACGTCCTGTTCGGCTGCTGCATGATGCGCTCCGACGAGATCAACCCGTCGCGCTGCATCGGGCTCAAGGCGGGCATCCCGCAGGAGGTTCCGGCAACCACGATCCAGCGCCAGTGCGCCTCGGGGATCCAGTCGATCGTCTTCGGCGCGATGGAGATCATGACGGGTGCCGCGAAGATCGTGCTCGCCGGCGGCATCGAGTCGATGAGCCGCGTCCCGTACGCGCTCAAGGACTACCGCTGGGGCGGTCGGATGTGGAACGGTGTGGTCACCGACCAGCTGACCGAGGGGCTGACCGATCCGCTGCTCGGGATCCACATGGGGATCACCGCCGAGAACATCGCGAAGAAGTGGAACCTCTCGCGGGAGGAGCAGGACCTCATCGCCTACACCAGCCATCGCCGGGCGCTGGCGGCCATCGATGCCGGCCGGTTCAAGGAGGAGATCGTCCCGGTGGAGCTGCCGCAGCGCAAGGGGCCGCCCAAGCGCTTCGAGGTCGACGAGAACCCGCGGCGCGAGACGACGCTCGAGACGCTGGCGCAGCTCAAGCCGGCGTTCGACAAGCAGGGCACGGTCACCGCCGGCAACGCCTCCTCGATCAACGACGCCGGCGCGGCGGTGGTCGTGATGGCCCGTTCCGCTGCGGAGCGTCGCGGGCTGCCGTATCTCGGACGGATCGTCGATCACCAGGTCGCGGCCGTCGATCCCGCCTACATGGGCATCGGGCCGATTCCCGCGGTGCGCAAGCTGCTGGCCCGTCGTGGGCTGACGATGAAGGACATCGACCTGGTGGAGTGCAACGAGGCCTTCGCCGCCCAGTACCTCGGCTGCGAGCGCGAGTTGGGGTTCGACCGCGCGCGGACCAACGTCAACGGCTCCGGCATCGCCCTCGGCCACCCGGTCGGCGCCACCGGCACACGGCTGGTGCTGACGTTGCTCCACGAGATGAAGCTGCGCGACGTCCACCGCGGCCTGGCCACGCTGTGCGTCGGCGGCGGGATGGGCAAGGCGATCCTGCTGGAGCGTTGAGCGGGGCCGCGGCGGCGTCCGGGGTCGGGGCGGGCGCGTCGGTGCGGCGGCGTTCCGGGTCGGGACCGCGCGTTCGTTTGACGCTCCGCGGCCCGCCGCGTAAGCTTTCCGCGAGGTCGGGGGCAACGGGCGACGGCGGCCGGCGACAGCGGCCCGGGCGTCGTCGGGAAGGAGGTCCGTGTGATGACGCGAAGCTGGCTGGTGGTCGCCGGACTGGTCGCCGTGCTCCCGTTGGTCGCGTGCAATCCCGAGGGCGACGACGTGACGCTCACCTGCGACCCGGTGGACTGCGCCATCGACAACTGCGCTTCGCGGGGCGCCGCGGGCGGGCGTTGCGTCAACTCCCGCTGTGTCTGCGAGGGGGCCACTCCCGGCACCTGTTTCGACTCGTACTGCGCCGCGGCCTGCGTCACCTTCGCCGGCGGCATCGGCGGTCACTGCACGGCGCCCACGACCTGCGAGTGTCTCGGGGAGTTCCCGGACGACGGCGGCGGCGCCGACATCCCGGCCGGTTCCTACGGCTTCGCCAACGGCGTGGTGGTGGTGGTCAGCACCTCCGGGATGTTCCCGATCTCCGGCGCGCTGGTCTACGCCCAGCGGACGACCTCCGCCGTCGCGCCGCTCCCGGAGGGCAACTACTGTCCGCGCTGTCTGGACATGACCCATCTGCCCCACACCTTCTCGGCCCCCGACGGCTACTTCCGCCTGGAGAACCTCGGCCTGGGCGACTGGACCCTCGTGGTCCAGAAGGGCCAGTTCCGGCGCGTCCGGCAGTTCACGATCGGTCGGCACCTCGAGGAGGTCTCGATCCCGACCGACTACACGACGCTGCCCAGCGTGCAGGACCCGGCGAACGGCGACACGATCCCCCGCATCGCGGTGGCGCTCGGCGCCTACGACCGGATGGAGGACATCCTGGCCAAGATCCGGCTGGCCGATCTGGCTCCCGACAACCGCGCCGTCCTGGCCACGGCCGCGTTCGACTACTACAGCAACGGCAGCGGCTACGGCATCGCCGACTTCGAGGAGCTGCTCAGCGACCCCGTTCGGATGGCCCAGTACCAGATCATCTTCGTGCCGTGCTCGGACTCCACGAACGACCACCTGCTGAGCGACGCCACGGTCCGGGAGAACGTCCGCAACTGGGTCGCCGCGGGCGGCAAGTGGTACGTCGCCGACTGGTCCTACGAGTGGGTGACGTTCCTGTTCCCGGGGGCGATCAACCTGTACGGCGACGGCGGGAGTCCCGGCGACGCCGACGTGGTCCCGGACTACGACGGTCCCGGCCGGGTGGTCGACTCCGACATGGCGGACTGGCTCAACGCGATGGGCATCGACCCGGGCGCGATGACGTTCGAGGAGATCTACGACAACATCTGCAGCCTCGGCACGATCCACGCGACCGACGAGGACGGCGTGCCGGTGGACGTGACCCCGAAGATCTGGGCCGAGGGGCGCCAGCTCGCCAACGCCTGTGGCAGCGCGAACTACCCGTACACGGTCACCTTCCCCTTCGGCTGCGGCCGGGTGCTGTACACGACCTACCACACGGTGGGCCAGATGGGCGCGACGCACGCCGAGCTGATGCCGCAGGAGCGGATCCTGCTCTACCTGATCATGGAAATCGGCGTCTGCACGGACGAAGTCATCATCTGGTAGCGGCGGCTTGACCCCCACCCCCCCTGGGGCTATCAATCCGGGGGCGCGGCGCCCTGGAGTGCCGCCGCTCGGGGAGCACGGCCGGATGTTGAGCCGCCAGGAAGCCCATGATTTCGTGAAGGGGCGCATTGCGAACCCCAACCTGTTCAAGCACATGCTGGCCACCGAGGCGGTGATGGAGGACCTTGCCGAGCGTCTCGGGGAGGACCGGGCGCTGTGGGGCTTGACGGGGCTCGTGCACGACCTGGACCTCGACGTCACCGAGGGCGACATGGCGCGGCACGGCCGGGTGGCCTACGAGGTGTTGCAGGGGATGGACGTGCCGGAGGAGTTGCGGCGGGCCGTGCTGGCCCACGTGGGCCACGTGCCCGCGGAATCGCGTCTGGAGCGTGCGATCGTGGCGGCCGACCCGGTCACCGGCCTGATCACGGCCGGCGCGCTCGTCGTGCCGACGCGCAAGCTCGCCGACGTGAAGGTCGAGAGCCTGCGCAAGCGGATGAAGGAGAAGCGTTTCGCGGCCAACGTGAGTCGCGAGCAGATTGCGACCTGCGGCGGCCTGGGCCTGGAGTTGGAGGAGTTCCTCGGTCTCGCGTTGCGCGCGATGCAGCGGGTGTCCGGGGAGCTGGGACTGTAGCCCCGCGGCCGCTCCGCCGCGACGGACGAAGACGGTCATGGCACGGAGCAAGTCCGGATCGGCCGGCGGCAGGACCGCCCGGCCCGCCGCCGCGCGCCCCGCCCGGGCGACGGCCAAGCCCCGCTCTCGCGCCGCGGCCTCGTGGGACGGAGCGCCGGAGGGGGAGGGTGTCGCCGCTGCGTCTGCGGACGCTCCGTCCGTCGCCCGCACGCCGTGGCTGCGTTTCGGCGAGATTGCGGCCCAGCGCGATGCGATCTGGCGCATCCAGTCGGCGTTCCTTGCGGGTCGTCTGCACCACGCCCTGCTGCTCGACGGCCCCGCGGGGTGCGGCAAGTCCTCCGTCGTGGTGGCGCTCGCCGCGGCGTTGGCCTGCCGGGGCCGGCCGTCGTCGCCCCCGCCGTTGCCCTCGCTGGACGACCTGCGCGCGGCCCCCGACCCGGTCCGCTGGCCGTTGGAGGCGTGCGGCAGCTGCGGCAGTTGCCGCAAGATGCCCGAGCATCCGGACCTGGTGCGCATCGTCCGCGAGGAGGGCAAGACGCGCATCGCCATCGAGCAGGTCCGGGCGTTGGCTGCCGAGCTGGCGTATCCGCCGCACGAGTCGTCGTCGCGGGTGGTGCTGGTCCGCGAGGCGGACCGGCTCACGCCGGAGGCGGCCAACGCGCTGCTCAAGACGCTGGAGGAGCCGCCCGCGGGC
>CAZMRP010000074.1:0-12469 GCA_964568275.1 uncultured Myxococcales bacterium | reverse complement strand
CGGCCTGCGGCTCGCCGACGCCGAGCGCCGGCTGATCGAGGACGCGCTGCGCCGCCACGACGGCCACCGCGGCCGCGCCGCCCGCGAGTTGGGGCTCGACCCCAGCACCCTCTACCGCAAGCTGCAGCGCTCGAGCCTGGAACGCCCACCCCACGACGGCCGCCGCCGCCCACCCGCCTCCTCGCCGCGCACGGCCGCGGACTCCCCGGCGCGCGGGCGCACCGGCAGCACCGACCGAAGGAGCGCTGCAGACGGTTCGTGACCGCGGACGGCGTTCCGCGAGCGACTACTTCGCCGCCGCCGCGGACTTCTCCTCGAGCAGGAACCGGTAGATCAGCCCGCCGAGGATCGCGCCAGCCAGCGGCGCGACCCAGAACAGCCAGAGCTGCTCGACCGCCCAGCCGCCGACGAACACGGCGGGACCGGTGCTGCGCGCCGGGTTGACCGACAGGTTCGTCACCGGGATGCCGATCAGGTGGATCAACGTCAACGCCAAGCCGATCGCCGCCGGCGCGAACCCCACCGGAGCCCGCTTGTCGGTCACCCCGAGAATCACCAGCAGGAACATGCAGGTCAGCACGATCTCGGTGACCAACGCCGCCACCATCGAATAGCCGTGCGGCGAGTGCTCTCCGTAGCCGTTGGACGCGAACCCGCCGGCGAGGTCGAACCCGGTCTTGGCCACGTCGGCGTTGGTCGCGATCACGTACAACACGCCGGCCGCCGCGAGGCCGCCCACGACCTGTGCAATCACGTAGGGCGCCACATCCTTCGCCTGGAACCGGCCGCCGACCAGCAGCCCCAGCGTCACCGCCGGGTTGAAGTGCCCGCCGGAAATGTGCCCGAGGGCGTAGGCGCCGGTGAGCACCGTGAGGCCGAAGGCCAGCGCCACCCCCAGGTACCCGATGCCGAGCTCGGGGATTCCCGCCGCCAAGACGGCGCTGCCGCAGCCGCCGAACACCAGCCAGAACGTCCCGAGGAATTCCGCCGTCGCACGCCTGGTCATCGACATCGACCGTCTCCTCTCGCGCGCGGGCGTGCCTCCGCACCGTGCAGGAGACACCGAACGGCCCGTGGTGCGACCGAGCCTAGCAGGTTCGACGGTCGTGGCAACCCGGAGGGCTCCGCGGCTACTTGCTGCCGCGCTGGACCATCAGGTCCAGATCCTCCTTCAGGCTCTGCAGGTCCTCCTCGTGCTCGATCTCGTCGGTCAGGATCTGCAGCGCGAGGTTGTACGTCACCATGTCCTTGTCCTTGGTGGCGTCCATCAGGCCCTTGTAGGCCGTGATCGCGCACTGCTCGCCCGCGATGTTCTGGTCCAGCAGCACCGCCACGTACGGATCCTCGGGCGAGTCGTACTTGCAGGGGCTGGCCTTGGCCCAGCCCTCCGGCGTGAGCACCGGCGTGCCGCCGAGTTGGATGATGCGGTTCGCCACCAGCACCGCGTGGCCCAGCTCCTCCGTCGCGTGCAGGTTCAGCTCCGCCGCCACCGCGTCCTTCATCGGGCCCTTGATCAGCTTCGCCCCCAGCCAGTACTGGTAGTAGGCGAGCCACTCGCTGGCGTACGCCGCGTTGAGCAGCCCGATCAGCTTGTCGACGTCCATCCCCACGATTTCCCGTCCGCGAGTTCCCATCGTCTCCTCCTTGTCCGCCGGCCGCTCCGGGAACCACGCGTCCCGCAGCAACGGCGGGCCTCCGCGAAACCCCGCACCGGCCCCGACGCGCGCCGCCGAACAGGCCGGTCTGCTACCGGCATCCGCCCGGCCTGTCAAGCGCGCCCGGGAACGATGCCTCCGTCACAGGGCCACGATCCGCTCCACGCCGAGCCGCGCCTCCGCCAGCACCCGCTCGACCCGCTCCCGGTCGCTCCAGGCGAAGCGCAGGCAGAACCCGCAGTCCGAGCTGAGGTGCCGCGGCACGGTGATCAGCTTGTGCGCCACCCCGGCCGCCAGCAGCAGCTTCTCGGCGCCCAACGCCCCCTGCACGGAGTGGAACAGCACCACCCCGTAGCCGCCCGCCGGCTCACAGCTCGACAACCCGCCCCGCCTCGAGCAGCGTCTTCGCGATGTCGTACATGTTCGACACCTGCCCCACCCCGAGCCGCTCCGTCAGCTCGAAGTACCCCAGGCACGTCCCGCAGACCAGGATCTCGATCCCCTCCGCCGCCAGCGCTCGAAGGTCCTCGAGCGCCCGTGAGCCCTCGACGGCCAGCTTCACCCCGCCGTTCAGGAAGACGATCGTCTTCGGCTTCGACTCCAGCTCCCGCAGCGTGTGGAAGAACGCGCCCATCAGCCGCTCCCCCAGCTCCGCCGAACCCCGACCGAACCCGTCGGACGGCACGAACAGCACCAGCGGCCCCGCCGCCGCGCCCGCCGTCGAGCAGACCACGACGTGCTCCGTCGCCGCCGGCGCGTCCGTCGCGCCCTCCCGCGCCAGCGTCACGTACGTCCCGTCCGCCCGCTCCTCGACCTGCACCGCGCACCCCTTCGACCGCGCCAGCCGCGACACGTTCTCGACCGCCGCCCGGTTGTCGACGATCGTCGTCACCACGGCCGCCTCCGCCAGCGCCTTCAGCGTCAGCACCACCGGCTGCGGGCACGACAATCCGCGCGCATCCACGGTCCTTCTCACGAGCGTCCTCCTTTCGCTTCCCCCGCCAGCTCCCGCAACGCGGCGAGCGCGGTGTCGACCTCGTCCTCCCGGTTGAACGCCCCCAGGCTGAACCGGACCGTCCCCTCGGGGAACGTCCCGAGCTGCCGATGCGCCAGCGGCGCGCACTGCAGCCCGGCGCGGCAGCAGAGCCCCGCCCGCTCCTCCAGCGCCGTCGCGACCTCCGAACAGCTCCAGCCGTCGAGGTTGAACGACACGACCGCGGTCTGCCGCTCCGCGTCGCCCGGCCCCACGACCCGGACTCCCGAAATTCCCCGCAGCCCGTCGAGCAGCCGCGCGGTCAGCGCCGCCTCGTGCGCCCGGAGCGCCGCCGCACCCCGCGCCTCGACGAAGGCCAGCCCGGCGCCGAGCCCCGCCAGGCCCACCGCGTTCAGCGTCCCGGCCTCCAGCCGGTCGGGGAGGAACTCGGGGTGCACCTCCGAATCCGACGCGCTGCCGGTGCCGCCGTACACCAGCGGGCGCAGCCGGTCCCGGACCCGCTCGCCCAGGCACAGGCCTCCCGTCCCCTGCGGCCCGTAGAGCGACTTGTGCCCCGTGAAGGCCAGCAGGTCGATGTGCATCGAGCGCATCTCGAGCGGCACGGCGCCGGCGGTCTGCGCGGCATCGACGCAGAACGGGACGCCCCGCTCCTCGACCAGCCGGCCGACCTCGGCCAGCGGGCACAGCGTGCCGACCACGTTCGAGGCGTGGCTCAACACCACCAGCCGCGTCTGCGGCGCCAGCGCCCGCGCCACGTCGGCGGGGTCGAGCGTTCCGTCGGCGGCGCAGGCGACCCGGGTGACCGACACGCCCCTCGACTCCAGGTACCGCAGCGGACGCAGCACCGAGTTGTGCTCCATCACGCTGGTCACCACGTGGTCGCCGGGCGCGAGCAGCCCCTGCAGCGCGACGTTGAGCGCCTCGGTGGCGTTCTTGGTGAACACCACGGACAACGGGTCCGGATGGCCGAACAGCCGCGCGACGCGCTCGCGGACGTCGTACACGACGCGCCCCGCCTCGATCGACAGCCCGTGTCCCGAGCGGCCCGGATTCGCGCCGACCTCGCGCAGGAACCGCGTCATCGCGGCCGGCACCGCCTCCGGCTTGGGCCACGAGGTCGCCGCGTTGTCGAAGTAGATCACTTCGCCCCTCCCGCCGGCGCGGCGGCGGACGCCTGCCGATGCACCGCGATCGTCGGCCCGCCGGACTTCTCGACCACGCGGCCGACGACGCCGCAGGGCGTCGACAGCTCCGTGCGCGCCCCGGCCAGCAACTCGGCGACGCGCGCGGGCGGACAGCAGAGCAGCAGGCCGCCCGAGGTCTGCGGATCGCACAGCAGGTCGCGGGCCGGTTCCGGCACGTCGTCGTCGAAGCGGACGGCGTCCCCGGCGTAGTCCCGGTTGGTGTACGCCGCCGCCGACAGCAGCCCCTGCTCGGCGAAGCCGAGGACGCCCTCGAGCAGCGGCACCCCCTCGAACTGCAGCTCCAGCGCCACGCCGCCGGCCCGGGCGAGCTGCAGCGCGTGGCCGAGCAGGCCGAAGCCGGTGACGTCGGTGGCGCAGCGCACGCCGCAGCGTAGGGCCAGCGCGGCGGCCTTGGCGTTCAGCGTCGCCATCGTGCGGTTCGCGGCGCGCTCCTGCTCGGCGCCGGCCAGCCCGGCGCGGACCGCCATGATCGTCGTGCCGGTCCCGAGCGGCTTGGTCAGCACCAGCAGGTCGCCGGGGCGCGCGGCGGCGTTGGTCAGCATCGCGTCGCGACGGACCAGGCCGGTGACGGCGAGGCCGAACTTGGGCTGCGGGTCGAGCACCGAGTGGCCGCCGAGCAGGGCGCAGCCCGCCTCGCGCAGCTTCTCCACGGCACCGCGGGTCACGGCGCCCAGCACCCCCTGCCGCACCAGCTGCGATGGGAAGCAGACGATCGCCAGCGCGGTGAGCGGCGTGCCGCCCATCGCGTAGACGTCGGAGAGCGAGTTCGCCGCGGCGATCCGGCCGTAGTCCTCCGGGTCGCGCGCCACCGGCGGGAAGAAGTCCACCGTCTGCACCAGGCACTGCTCGTCCGACAGCCGGTAGACGCCGGCGTCGTCGAGCGTCTCCGGACCGACGAGCACCGCGGGGCTCGTCGGCAGTTCCAGGCCGCGCAGCAGCCCGGCCAGCTCCTGCGCCGGCACCTTGGCGGCGCACCCGCACTCCGTCACGGACGCGAACAGGTCGATGGGCATCCGACTACCTCCCTTCCACCGCACCGTGGAGCGCGCACCCCAGGGCGGCGACGGTCTGCGGCGACTCGGGCACCTCGAGCGGCTGCCCGACCGCCGCGGAGAGCAACGACACCAGACACGCGTTGCGGGCGCAGCCGCCGGTGAAGACCGCGCGGGCCTCCAGCGAAACCCCGCCGGCCAGCGCGGCGGTGCGACCCGCGATCGATTCGTGGACGCCCCGGGCCGTCTCCTCCCGGGACGCGCCGCGGGCGATCAGCGACACCACCTCGGACTGCGCGAACACCGAACACATGCTGGACAGCTTCTGCGCCCGTGCGGCCCGCCGCGCCGCCGCCTCGAACTCGTCGCGCGTGTACGCCAGCGCCGTCGCCATCAGCTCGAGGAACTGCCCCGTGCCGGCGGCGCAGCGGTCGTTCATCGCGAACTTGCGCACCTTGCCGGCCCCGTCGAGCGCGATCGCCTTGCTGTCCTGGCCGCCGATGTCGAGGATCGTCCGGCAGTCCGGGACCAGGGCGGTCGCGCCGACGACGACCGCCTTGATCTCGGAGATCACACCGGCGGACGGCCAGTGCTCGCGGAACAGGTGCCGGCCGTAGCCGGTGGCCGTGATCGAGTCGTACGCCGCCCCGTCGAGCAGCCGGCGGCAGACGGCCAGGGGGTCCGAGCCGGTGTCCTCGACCGCCTGGTGGACCACCCGGCCGTCCTCGGCCAGGACGAGCTTGATCGCCCGCGACCCGATGTCGATCCCGGCGCTCCGCATCGCCCTACCCGCGCAGCCGCTCGACGAACGCCTCGACCCGCGTCCGGATCTGCCCGACGTCCTCCTGGCCGTAGTCGGTGTCGAGCCGCAGCGTCGGCACCCCCTCCCGCTCCAGCCGCTGCTCGACCGGACCGGCCTCGACCTGGTACGGCGCGCAGAACTGCAGCCCGTAGTGGATCACCCCCTGGGCGCGCAGCTCCTTGGCCATGGAGAGGACGTGCTCGACGCGCGAGGTGTTGGGCGTGAAGATCGCGCAGTCGATCTTGAGGTAGCGGTCCACGATGGCATCCAGCAGCTCGTCCAGCGTGCGGCCGGTGTCGGCGGTGAGCGCCTGCGTCCCACGCTCGCCCACGCACGACTCCTCGCCGACGATCACCGCCCCTGCGCCCTCGACGAGCGCCGGCAGCTTCCAGTTCGGCACCGCCATCGGGCAGCCGGAGACGAGGATGCGCGGCGTGCCCTTCGGCGCCACGCCCTCGCCCCGCCGGCTCCGCTGCTCCAACTCGTCGCAGATCTTCGCCACCGAGCCGGTGAAGCGGACCGGGTCGTCGTAGAAGAACACCTGGTTCACCAGCAGGCCGTCGAGCCCGGAGATCGGCGCCGGGTCCGCGGCGCGCAGCCGGGCCAACCGCTGCACCACCGCGCGCTTCGCGTTGACGGTCGCGATCCCCTTCTGCAGCGATTCGACCGTCAGCTTCTTCCCGGTCAGCCCCTCGAGGTACTCGCCGAAACGCTTGAACTCGGCCCGCAGCAGCGCCCGCCCCTCGGCGCTCTTGGTCTGCGGCAGGTCCATCACGTGCAGCCGGGGCACGAGGTCCTTGAAGATCTCGTAGCTCTTCTTCTTGCCGTCGCAGGTGTTCTCCCCGACGATCACGTCGCTCGCCGAGACGTAAGGACACACGCGGGCCAGCGCGAACCCGAAGGCGCCCTTGATCAGCGCGCAGGTGTTGCGCGGCAGCAGCTTCTCCGCCTCCGCGGTCGCGAACTCCGCCCCCGCGCACAGCCCGACCAGGATGCCGTCGAGCGCGAGCACGATCTCCTCGGGGACGAACGTGCAGAACGCGCCGACCACCTTGCGGCCGGCCTGCTTGGCATCCACCAGCTCCTTGATGCGCAGCCCGTGGACCTCGCTCATCACGAAGTCGAAGTACTTCATCCCCTGGGGCCGGTTCGGCTGCTTCGTGAAGGTCTGCTCGTAGAGCGGTCCCAGGACCCCGAGCAGGGCGTCGTGGGCCTCGAGGTCGAGGCCCAGGCTCTTCCACATCGGACGGTAGTCGGTCGACATCGCGCACCTCCTGCGGCAACGGGCGGATCCACGCCGCCCGCGGCCCAGGCAGGGCGCTCACACGGGCGGTGGATCCCGTTCGGGACGCGTCTTTCCCGGAGGCAGACCTGCCTCCACGAGGACGCGTCAGCTACGGTTTCTGCTCCACCACTGCGTCATCTTCGCCTCGCTTCGGCCCCCGACCGTCCGGGTCGAGGAACCCTCGAACGTCGGCAGGAGTACCACAGGACGGCCGCCGCGGGGAAGCGCTCCTCGGGGCGGGGTGCGCGCCGGTCGGGTGCAGCGGGCCGTTCGCGCGCGAGCCGCCGCCGGCCGCAGCCCGAGAAACACCTCGTGCCCCGTGTTGCTGAACGAACTGTGCTCGAAGGGGACCGCGAGCGGCTCGAAGCCGGCGGCAGCGATCAGCTCCAGCCAGACGGCCCTGGGGAACAGCCCCATCACGTGGCGGTCGTGGAAGACCTCGACGGCACCGCGCTCGTCGCGCAGCAAGTACGCCAAGTCGGTCACGTAGGTCTCGTGGCTCGCCTCGGGGACCCAGCGCCACTCCAGGTAGCGCAGGCCACGACCACCCGCATCGCTGCCGCCGCTCTCGGCACCCAACTCGAAGGTCTCGGCGACGAAGTCGGGCTGGAACATGGCGACCCCGCCCGGGGCGGTGTGCTCGAAGGCCGTGACGATGGCGCTCGCGAGGTCGGCGCGCGACGCCATGTAGCTGACCGCATCGTGCACGAGGACGCAGTCGAAGAGGCAGCCGAGCCGGATCGAGCGCATGTCGCCTTGGACATGCTCGCACTCCGGATTGAGGCGGCGGCTCAGCTCGAGCATCGCGGGCGCCAGGTCGACGAGCGTGCAGGCCAGGGTCGCCTTGAGATGAGCGGCGTTGTGGCCGCCGCCGCTGCCGAGGTCGAGCAGACTCCGGGGTGGTCGCCGGCAATGCGATTCGAACAGGCGCCGGTAGAAGGCAGCCTCCTCGGCGTAGTCGCCGACCGGTGTCAGCAGGGGATACCAGTCCGCCAACTCACGGTAGAGCCGTGGTCCCTGGTCGGGCTCCTTGCCTTGCTTCGACACCATCTTCCTTCTCCTGCGACCAACCCTCCATGCAGATCGAGTTGCTGTCAAACAGAGATCCACGCCCAGCAGATCAGAGATCACGGCTCTCGACCCGCTCTCGGGGCCATCAAGAGCGCTCTTTCGCCCTCCGCGAGCGTTGAACGAAGCCGCTGCGCGGCAGCGGCAGCGGCCATGCTCCGCCGCACTCCGCAGATGACGTCCTTTCCCTTCGCGTGACGTTCCTATGGCAGCGATCATTCCTCCTCCCCGACCTTGCGTAGCCGAGGCCGCTTCCCCGCGATCCCGGCATCCTCTCGGTCCGCGTCGTCGGATGGGCCGACGGCCGAGACCCAGAGGAGGTTCGTCATGGGAGAGTTGCGCGAGAAGATGCGGTGCGATCTGTTGGTGGCCAACTACCGCCCGGGTACGGTGAGCCGGTACGTGCGTTGCGCGTCCGACTTTGCCGCGCACTACTGGCGGTCGCCGGCCGAGATGGGGCGGGACGAGGTCCAGGGCTTCCTGCACTACCTCAGCGTCGAGCGCGGGTGCGGGCCGGCGCGCGTGAAGATGTACGTCGCCGGCCTGAAGCAGGTCGCGGCCCGCGAGGTCGAGCAGGAGGTGCTGCGCCGTCTCCAGGCCCCAGGCTCCATCCGGGACCTGTCGCCGAACGCTTGCCGTTTCCTCGAGAACGTCGTCTCACTGTGGCCATCGCTCCCGCGCGGCGAGCTCAACCCCTGGGTGCGCACCTTCGTCTGGGCCGCCACCTGGAACCCCGACACGCGCAAGGTCGACATCGTGTTCGACGAGATCGGCCTGGAGAACGCGATCGCCGAGAACCCGGAGCTGCTCAAGCCGCTGCCGGACAAGGTGCTGCGCAAGTCGCGGGGGAGGAAGGGCTCGCCCAGCAAGGGTTCGACCAGGAAATGACACGAAGAAAGCCTTCTTTCCTTCCGCGGCGCATAAGGCAAGAAAGCTTTACTTTGTGTCTGGTCTTCGGCAAGATGTCTTTTCGAGGATGCTGCGATGCCAAGGATCACGGGAAGGTACGAGCGAACGCGGGCGGGCGGCGAGGAGGTCGCGGCCTTCATCCCCGAGCCGCTACCGCCGCACGACCCGGCGCTGACTCTGGACGGTGAAGTCGCCTCGCTCCTCTTGCGAGCCGAGGCGGCGCTCGGTCGGCTGGACCTGGCGAGCGCGATGGTGCCCTCGGTCGGGTGGTTCCTCTACTCCTTCGTGCGCAAGGAGGCGGTCATCTCGTCGCAGATCGAGGGGACCCAGGCGACTCTGATGGACCTGTTCGCCTACGAGGCCGCAGGCAAGGCCGAGTCGTCCGAGACCGATGACGTGCAGGAGGTGTGCAACTACCTCGACGCCATCGCCTTCGCGCGCAAGCAGGTCAAGTCGCAGAGGGGCCTGCCGATCTCGGTTCGGCTCTTCTGCGAGACTCACCGACGGCTCATGAAGGGCGTGCGTGGCGCCGAGAAGAGCCCGGGCGAGATCCGCCGCAGCCAGAACTGGATCGGTGGCACTCGTCCTGGCAACGCGGCCTACGTTCCACCACCGCCCCACGCGGTGGGCGAGCTCCTCACCGGGCTCGAGCACTTCATCCACGGCGAGAGCGAGCTGCCGCCGCTGGTCCGGGCAGGGCTCTGCCACGCCCAGTTCGAAACCATCCACCCGTACCTCGACGGCAACGGACGCATCGGGCGGCTGCTCATCGCGCTCCTGCTCGAGCACTGGAAGCTCTTGCGCGAACCGCTCCTCTACCTGAGCCTCTTCTTCAAGCAGCACCGCGCCGAGTACTACCGGCGCCTCGACGGCGTTCGCGGCCAGGGCGATTTCGAGGGCTGGCTCGCTTTCTTCCTCGAGGGCACGGCCGTGGTCGCCGAGGAGGCGGTCGGCACGATCCAGGACCTGTTCAGCCTGATCACGTCCGACCGCTCCAAGGTGCTCTCTGCGAAGACGACCTCTGTCACGGCCGCGCGTCTCTTCGAGCTATTGCCCGAGAACCCGATCGTGACCATCGGCCGGGTGGTCGATCTTCTCTCGACCACCAAGCCCACGGCGAACAAGGCCGTCTCCGCGCTGGTCGATGCCGGGGTGCTCGTCGAGACCACCGGCCGCCGGCGCGACCGTACCTTCGGCTACGCCGCGTACCTCGACCGGCTGCGGGCCGGGACGGAGATCTAGGAGTCTGCAATGAGCGCGATGAACGAATTGATCGACGGCATGGCCCAAGGGCGGGAGTGGGGCGCGATGGGCGACGGCGACGCAGTGCGGACGCTGCTCGGTCGGGTCTACGACGAGCGCTACCACAGCGCCGCGTATCACAAGGACCGGTTCCAGCTCCGAGTGAACCTGCAGAAGAAGGATGACGCCGCATCCTACGCCGGTTGGATCACCTCCGAGAATCCGGCGTCCGGGCCCTACCAGGGCACGTCGTTCGTCTGGTTCCCCGGAGTGCAGGGGAGCGTGGCCGTGCTGGTGATCGGCACCGACGGCTTCGGCGCAGACACGGCCATTCTGGGCAGGCCGGGGCACGCGCGTCGGCTTCGGGCACTCTCGCGAATTCATCGGGGGAAGGTGTGGGTCAAGCCGGACCTCCTCGACGTCAGCACCGAGGTCCCGAACATCATTGCCCAGCAGTGGCCGGACATCTCAGCCGCACTCAAGGCGTACGCGCGAGTGATCTACGCAGCGGTCTCGGTCCGCAGCGACGCTGACGGCCCCGCTGTCGAGGACTTGCTCGACCTGTTCTTCCACGAGCATGCCACGCCGCTCACAGGCAACGCCAAGAAGCAGTGGGAGCGTCGTCTCGAGGAAATAGCCGGGGCGGTGTTCCCGGCGGTGCCGCTCGAGGAGGTGTTTGCCATTCTACGCGAGCGGCGCTTCGTGGTGCTTGAAGGTCCACCCGGAACTGGCAAGACGCGCCTGGCCTATCAACTCGCCGACCGAGTTGGTTCGGCTACGAACGTCCAGTTCCACGCGGCGCGAACGTACGAGGATTTCGTGGTGGGGCTCTTTCCCCGTCCGACCGGGCAGGGTCTCGCCTTCGACGTCAGACCTGGCGACCTGCTCGTTGCCAATGCGGCGGCTCGGGAGCGAGAGCACGTGCTGGTCATCGACGAGATCAACCGCGCGGATCTCGCACGCGTGCTCGGCGAGGCGGTCGTGCTGTTCGAGGTCGGGGAGTCCACGCGCAGGGTTCGGCTCCCGCACGCGCCGGCTGGCCACGATCCGGAATTGATGCTCTCTCCCAATCTTCTCGTGCTCGGGACGCGCAATACCGCGGACCGGACCATCGCGCGCATGGACATCGCCATTCGGCGGCGCTTCGCGTTCGTCGAGATGTGGCCCGATCTGCAGTCCGTCGAGCAGGGGGGTGTCGATCTCGCCACCGAGACCTTCGCGGACACCATTCACACCTTCGCCGAGTTCGCCGACGAGGATACGCTGCGCCTCGTCCCTGGTCATGCCTACTTCCTCGACCCCCGCCCCGATCTCGATCCTGCCGGCCGAGTTGACCGGGTGGCTCGGCGCATGCGGTTCGAGCTCGTGCCACTGCTGCGGCACTACCTGGACGAGAAGCTCTGTGGTCCGGCTAGCGAGGCGGTCGCCGGCCTCGCGGATCGGATCGAGTCTCGGTTGATGGAGCGCTGATGGCACGCGGTCAGACCAGGAAGGGACGATCGCGTGCTGCCCTGATGGCGGCGGTGTCGTCGTCTCGTCCGCTACTCAAGGCGCACGACCACGGGGAGCCCGTCTCAATCCACGCCCAGGACGTCGGTGCTTCTGGAGACCGGTGGGTCGAACCTTTTCTCGCCGCTAACATGGCGGGGCTGCGGCGCCTGGGTCTTCATCACGAGATCCGCGTGGACCCGGTGCTTCGGGTGATGCTGAAGCCGGGCCCTCGCATTGGTGCCGTTCCGCTGCTCAGCCCCGCCACGCGGAAGGTCGCGGCAGGGCTCCTGATTGAGCCGCGTTTCCGCTGGGCTGCGCTTGGTGCAGTGTTCAACGCGATCGGGTTCTCGGTCGAACCCAGCCTCGGCGGGGCTCAGCCTGTACCCGGGTCGGCGCGCGAGGTGCCACCGTGGATGCTGGCTGGTCCGGTCATCGAGCGCATCGCGGCCCTGCTGCGACACCGCCGGCGAGGATTCGTTGAGCGCGCGGAGAACCGGACGAGCCCACGCGGACGGGTCGATTGGACGACATGGGCTACGACCCAGGTTTCACGAGGCGCATGGACCGCGTTCCCCTGCCGATTCTCCGAGCCGGACGACGATCCGGACCTGCTCGCCTCCGTGCGCTGGACACTCTCGCGTCTTGCGGAGGACCTCTCGTCGGTGGCGTGGTCTCCTCCCGCGAGGTACTTGATCGGGCGCGCGGCCGAGCTTCAGTCCGTCGTGGGAAGTGGAGCCCTGCGGCGGCCTTCTTTGAGCTGGAACCTGGCTGGTGCCCTGACGCTTGCCAGAAGTTGACCACCCCTGCTCGGCAGAAGTTGACCACC
>CAZMRP010000073.1:0-12547 GCA_964568275.1 uncultured Myxococcales bacterium | reverse complement strand
ATCGCCGTTTGCCTCTACTCTGTTAGTAGCGGCACCGGGCGGATCGTTACACATCTTCGTCCCCCGATCCGCCACGACCTCCTGGTGGAAGTCCTCCGCGTCGATCGGTGGTGTGTGCGTGTGCGCCCGTGTGCAAGGGGGGGGCACAACGTCACCCGCAACGGATCCCTCCAGACTCGCGCGCAGCCTGGCCGCGACGCGACAGGCCCGGACACGGACCGCCCCGGCCGTCGTGCCCAACCTGGCCGCCACGTCGGCCGCGCTCCAGTCCGCGACGCGGAGCAGGACGAAGCAGAGCGCATCCCGTCGCGGCAGGCTCTCCAGGGTCGAGAGCGCGCGGCGGAATTCCTCCGAGCGGATCGCGAGCTTCTCGGGTGATCGATCCTCGCCGTACACGAGCGCTGCGAGGATGGTCAGCTCGCGCAACCGGCGGCGTTCCAGTGCGCCGTGACGCCGCTCGTCCCTGAGGCGCCGCCGCACGACGCTCCAGACCCAGGTCGTGAACGACGACCGGCCGCGCCAATCGGCGCGGCCCTTGCCGATCGCCAGCAGGACGTCGTTGACCAGATCGTCCTCGTCCGCGGGCGTGACGCTCCGCGCCTGGACGGCGCGCACGACGGCGCTTCGAAGCGGGTCGTCGACTCGGGGCGGCCCTGCGACCCGGGGTCGCGCCGCCACGCGCCGCGTCGGCCTGGCGTCGGCCGCCGCGCGCCTCGTCCTCCTTCCCATGCACTTCCTTCCTTCGTTCATGATGGGCCGAAGAGGGCTCGGCGGCAACCGGTTTCTCCCTCGAAGGACCGCGGCGGGTCGAGGCCGGCCACAGCCGGGCCGCACCCCTCACTCGACGCGGGTCGGTCGGTCGAGGGAGGTCAACTCGCGGCAAGGAGGTCGAGCCGTTGGAAACCAGGCGGGCGCGCGACCGGTTGTTCAGGCGGCGTCCACGACGAAGCCGATCCGCCTCGCCTCGTCCACAAGCGGACTGTTGGCTTCGCCGCGAAACTCGGCTTCCCCCACCGGCACGGGCTCGATGCGGGAGTCCACCCGCCGCGTGAGGCGCCACAACAGCGGTTCCGCGCCGTAGCGGTCCGCGTCGAAGTCGGGGGCAACGACCAGCACGTCGATGTCGGAATCGGGTCCGGCGGTTCCCCGCGCGTGGGAACCGAAGATCACGGCGCACCGCGCGCGGATTCCGGCCTCCACGAGCGTCCGGAGATACGCACGCACCACGGCTACGACGTCCGGATCAGGCATTCCCGGACCTCCTTCGCCCGCGGCCAGCACCGGGCGACCTCTTCCTTCGACGGCCGGTAGTCGATCGACAGCGGGTAGCGACCGTGGACCTGGAAACGGTTCATCTCGGCGAGGAAGTCGAGCACGTCCTCCGGAATGCCGGGTCCGGAAACCTCGGCAAGCCTCGTCAGGTTGTGCACGTGGGGCGGCGCCTGGCCCGTGGCTCGCACGATCCGCGCCTTCAGCGCCTTCTCGAGACCCATGTGCGCGAAGAACAGCGCCTCGAGCGGCCGATCGGCCCCGATGAGGATCTCCGCCGTTTCGAGGTCCCTGGCCGACAGTGCCGTCCAGTAGTCCGCCTGTCGCTCGGGGTTCACCGTTGCCTCCAGCCCAGGGTCGACGCTCCGTGTCGGCGGCCGCACTGAAGGCCCGCCGTTCTCCCGGCAACGTACCGGGACCCGGACGCGCCGTCAATTCCGGTCAGCTCGCGGCGAGGAGGTCGAGCAGCGGGGCGTCGGGGGAGGCGGGGTTCACGCGCGCCTCGCGCGTCTTCGGGTCGACGACCAGGTCGAGCGCCTCCAGCGGAATGTGGCCGACGAGCGGCACGGTGCCGGCCGCCTCGACCAGCGCGTCGCAAGTCATCTCGCGGCCGAGGATCTCGAGCCGCACGCCGCCGACCCACGGCACCTCGGCCACCCGCCCGTCCGCGTAGCGCACCTTCCGCCGGCCCTCCTCGGCCAGGCCGAGCCGACCGACGACGTCCGCCGGCAGGACCAGCATCGTCGCCCCGGTGTCGATCAACGCCTCGACCTCCACGGAACGTATCCGGTCCGACGGAACCAGCCCCTTGCGCGTGTTTTCGAGGTCCCAGTGGTTGGTCAGCTTCAGCTTCGTCATGATCTTCCCCATCGAAGTCCTCCTTGCGCGACACCCCATCGCGCCGAGGACTTCCCCCGTTGCGGGATCATAGCATGCAAGCCGTCGGGAGCCGCGGGTCGTGTCGCGGGCCGATCAATCGAGGCCGAGGCCGTAGCGGCGGACTTCCTGGGCGGTGGTGAAGGTCGCCGACGGCTCCTCCGGCAGGCTCACCGCCCGCGCCACCTCGCCGAAACACTCGAAGACGAACGACGCCTGCCGCTGCGACACGCTCGCCCCCGCCGCCGGCTCGACCACCGTCCGGACCTCCACCAGCATCGCCTGCGAGAACTCCAGGTCCGGCAGGATCAACCGCCCCGCCCCGGCGACCTCGACCTCGTAGGTGTCGCGTCCGGCATACGGCAACCCGCGCAGCGTCCCGTCGGTCACCTCACCCACCGAGACCCAGCGGTCCCCCGGCACGAGCGGGAAGCGGTAGACCAGCACCGGCGACGAGTAGACCAGCAGCGTCTGGCCCGAGGCGGGCGACTCCTCCCTGGACGCCATCCCGAGCAGATAGAGGCCGGTGTCGTCCTGGCGATAGACCGCCTCGGTGGTCCCGGCGGCGTCGAGCGGCGTGACCAGCTCGCCGGTCGGGAACGACGAGGCGTACCACTTCCCCGCCACGTCCGTCGCCTCGACCTCGAGCACCCGGTCGCTGGCGTAGTCGGCGCCCCAGTCCCAGAACTGCCGCCCGTCCGAGCCGATGCCGCCGGCGAGGTCCACGGTGCGGTTCTCGCCCGGCGGCGAGATCAGGTACGACACCGGCACGCCGAGCACCGCCTGCAGCTCCTCGGCATCGATCCGCCCGTCGAGGTTCGGCACGCACAGGAGCGGCGGGAGCCCCTCGCCGTCGTACGCGTCGCGCTCCGGGTGCGTCAGGTTGTCGTCGCAGCCCGGCACCATCGCCAGGGAGAGCAGCAGACCCCACACCGTCGAACGTCGCGTCATGCTCGACACTCCCACACTCGAGTGAAGTCCTTGCAGCATCTCAGAACCTGTACATGAGGCGCAATCGCAGCGACTGTGCCGGTTGCGCGCTCAGGCCGAGGGCCGGATTGTCGAGACCGTCCAGCGGCACGAGCAAGGCGTACTCGAGCGCCGCTGTGAAGCCTCCCCCGTGCACGTAGGCGATCGTCGGGTCCAGCTCGATCCCGAGCGGCAGCGCGCCGCCGGGGGTCGAGGCGACCTGCACGGCGAAGGCGGCCAAGGCCGCCAGGCCGAGTTCGAGGCCGCCGTCGCCGAGACGCACCGCGCGCCAGCGCAGGTGCGGGCGGAAGTAGAAGGCGTCGGTGACGGTGCCGATGATCTCGCGAAAGAGGATCCGGTCGACCCGGTAGTCGGGGTGGAAACGGAAGTTGTCGGCCCGGTTGTCCCAGGGCGGCACGGCCTGCGCCCCCTGCAGCTCCCCGGGCTGCGGCTCGGCGTCGTCCAGCGTCGGGAACGCGCCAAAGCCCGGCGTGGCGTCGCCCGAGGCGAACCCCGCGTCGAGCCCCACGCCGAAGTCGCCGCCCAGCGCTTCGTACTCGCTCTCCAGCGCCACGCCGAACTGCAGCGACTCCACCGGCTCGCGCAGATACACCCCCGGCACCAGCGACGGCTGGTCGATCTTCGACCACAGGACCGCCGCCTCCAGCTCCAGGCGGAACGACGGCAGCGTCAGCCGGAACCACAGGTCGCCCGCCACCGCCTGGAGCCCGCGGTGCATCACCTGCGACCCGTCGAGCGGCACGTCGGTGGCAAGCGGCAGGTAGCTCGCCGGCACGTCGTTCTCCTGCCAGCGGTACGAGGCGAGCAGGCCGTACTCGAAGGTCGTGCGGTCGGCGCGACGACGGCGATCGCGCGCCAGCTCGGTCTCCCAGCGCAGCAGGGCGAACGAGATCGTGCGCACGTCGTCGGTCGGGTCGACATCGATCGCGCGCCGGTCGTCGGAGCGCCTCGTCTGCGGCCCGGACGCCGAGAAGTCGTAGGCCAGCGCCCAGATGTGGCCGGCCAACGGAGTGAGGAAGGCGATCCGGTCCGACGAGTCGCCGCTGTCGCAGTCGGCACAGTCGCCGCCGTTGGTCAGCATCCCGAGGCCCCAGTGCGCCCCCATCCGACCCGCGGCCAGCAGGCCGAACGGCAGCAGCACCTCGCCGTACGCACGGCGCACCACGATGGCGGCGTCCGGGGAACGCTGCGAGCCGGTGACCGCGGGCGGACCGGCCGGGACGCTCCCGAGAGCCAGGTTGTCCAGCACGTCGACCCGCAGCTTCGCCGCAATGCCCCAGTCGGGCACCACGCCGGAGACGTCGGCGCGGAACCGCAGGTCGGCGTGCGTCATCAGTTGGCCGTTGGGATCGTCGAGCGGCACGGGGAAGAACAGCGCGCCGGAGGGGGTCGGGCCGCGGTCGAGGTCGAGGTTCCAAAGAAGCTCGCCGCGCGTGCGCAGGTAGCCGTCGATGTCGAACCCCGCCTCGGGCGCCGCCTCGATGTCGTCCCCGACGTCGGTGAAACCGGTGGCATGGGCGAACGGCGTGCCGAGCAGCACGACCGCCGCCAGCAACGCGACGGCGGCCCTCACGGCGCACCTTCCTCTTCATCCAGGAACTCGACGAGGTCGCGCGTGGACGCCGCGAGCGCCTCGACCATCGGGAAGTGTCCGCAGCGCGGATAGACCACCAGTTCGGCGTCCGGCAGCTCGGAAGAGAGCCTTTCGCCGATCTCGAGCGGCGAGACGCTGTCCTCGCGGCCCCACAGCAGGAGCACCGGCTTGTCGATCGTCCGGTAGCGGCCCTCCAGCTCCTCGAACCGCTGGCCGCGGGCTGCGGCGAGCGCCGCTGCGGTGGTCCCGGGCCGCTCGAGCGCCTCCTCGATGGCGTCCACGAGCTCCTGCGTGAGCAGCGTCGGGTCGTAGAACGCCATCGCCATCTTGTCCGCGGCACGCTCGGCGTACCACCCGGCGAACAGGAACTCCCCGATCCCGGAGGCGCGCGACCAGAGCATGAACGGCGGAAGCTGCTCCTCGTAGACCCACGCGTCGTATAGCGCCAGCCGTGTGACGCGCTCGGGCGCCTCCAGCGCCATCGCCAGCGCCACGGAGGAGCCCCACGAGTGGGCGACGACGGCGGCCTGTTCGATGCCGAGCCGGTCGAGCAGCCCGAACACCAGTGCCGCCTGCGCGGCGGGCGAGTAGTCGCCTTCGGGGCGTCCCGAGCGGCCGAACCCCTTGAGGTCGAGCGCCACGACGCGGTGGCGCGGCTCGAGCGCCGGGACGACGGGATCCCACTCGTCGAGCGACGAGCCGTAGCCGTGCAGCAGCACGACGGCCGGTCCCCGGCCACGGTCGGTGTAGCGCAGCTCGACGCCGTCGACCGTGGCGAAGGAGCGGCCCGGCCGGTCGTCGGGGAAGGCCGCGGCATGGAACGCCGGGCAGCCGCAGCACAGCAGCACGCCGAGCGCCGCCGCGAGCCGTCGCGTCATCGGGCCAGCCTCCGGACTTCCGCCGCGTGGGTGAACTCGAGTTCGGACTCCCCCGCGTCGGAGTGCACCGCGGCCACCGTGCCGAAGCACTCGGCGACGAACAGGAACGAGCGATACGAGGTCGGCAGCAGGCCGACGAGCCGGTCGAGCGACACGCGGATGCGCAGCACGGGGAACGACCCGTAGGGCGTGGTCATCGTCCCGTGGGCATCGACCCGCGAGACGTAGGTTTCGGTGTACCACGAGGCGACGCCGAGGCTCAGCCCGGTGATCGTCGACTCCGTCGTCCAGGTGTTCCCCTCGGCGAGCGGGAACTGCAGGAGCGTCACCGGCGGGTCATAGGTCAGGCTGGTCTGGAACACGCCGCCCTCGGGCGAGACGACTCCGAGCAGCAGCAGCGCGTCGTCGGTGGCCTGGAACACGCCGAGGAGGTCCTCGCCGTCGCGCAGCTTCGAGGCGTAGGTGGCGGTGGGAAAATCGTCGGCGAACCACAGCCCGGCCGGGTCGCGCAGCTCCTCGAGCGACAGGTGGTCGCCGGTGAGGCTGCCGGAGAAATCCCAAACACGGCTGCCGTCGGGCTGCGCGGTGCCGCCGGTGGAGACACCGACATCGGTCGCGATGGCGAAGTTGGCCCGCAGGCCGGCGCGGATCGGGACCTCGGAGCGCGTGAGCACGCCGTCGTCGTTCGGCGAGCAGGTGAGCGAGCCGTCGTCCGTCGTGCCGTCGTCGAGCGTGCCGTCGTCCTCGGCCGCGTCGTCCTCGACGGCATCGGTGCGGGCGTCGGCCGCGTCGTCGGGCGTCACGTCGCCGTCCCCGGCGTCGGGGACGAGGCAGGTCCCGTCGGACAGGCAGACGCCGGAGGCGCAGTCCGCGCCGACGCGACATTCGGGCGAGCCGTCGTCGCAGCCGACGAGAACCAAGAACAGCACCAGGAACGGAACCGCGCCCTGCAGGGCGCGGCCGGACGGCCGCGGGCTGAAATCCGCGGTTCGGGAGGTGCGGCCAAGCCCGCAGGACGGCCGCAGGCCCGGGGAACCGCCCGACGACGACCACGACGACGACCACGACGACGTTCGGGGGAGAGGCATCGGATCTACTTCTCCTGCTCGCGCAGCCAGCGCAGGATTCTCGGCCAATGGTCGCGCAGCGGCTCGGAGCCCATGAAGGTGCCGATGTGGCCGGCGGGAAGCTCGCAGGCCAGCACGCGCTTCGAGCGGGCGTGGTCGCGCAGGGCGAACAGCTGCTCGCGCGGCGTGATGTGGTCCTTCGTGCCGGCGACCAGCGCCAGCGGCACGTCGATGCGCCCGAGGTCGACCTTGCGACCCTGGACGACGAAGCGCCCTTCGATCAGCCGGTTCTGCTGGAACAGCTGCTCGACCACCCGCAGATACTGCACGCCCGGCAGGTCTTTCGGGGACTTGTACCAGTCCTCGAGCCGCTGGAAGCGGCTGAGCCACGGCTCGTCGTCGAGCCGGTTCCACACCGACAGCGGCTTCAGGAAATACCGCTCGAAGGGGAGCAGGTTGTCGAAGCCGGTGGTGATGAACTCGCCGCGCATCACGCCGCCGCCGGCGCGCACCAGCGCCCGGTAGACCGGCAGCGGCGTGAGCTGCGCGACGCGGCGGATCGCGCCGTGGCCGGCGTGGAAGTCGATCGGCGCGGCGACCAGCGTCAGGGTGGCGACGGTGGAGGGGTCGAGCGCCGCGACGACGGCCGACTCCCAGCCGCCCTGGCACAGGCCGACCAGGTGCGCGCGACCGCCGAGCGTCCGGATCGCCGCCTGGATGGTCGCGATCGAGTCGTCGATGTCGCGGTGCGCCGTCTCCGCCGTCGCCGAACGCCACTCGACGGCGGCGACGCGCGGGAAGTCGGCGTCGAGCGCGGCCTGGACGAGGCTCTGGCCGGGGCCGAAATCGACGATCGCCGAGTGGTTCACCTCGGGCGGAACGATCAGCAGCGGCAGTTCGTCCGCCGCCGCCGTGCCGCCGAAGTCGCGCAGCCGGTGCGCCGCGTCCTCGACCAGCACGCGGTTGGCGGTGTGCCAAGCCGGCTCCGGGCGCTGGCGGGCCCAGGTCTGCTCGGCGAACCGCCGCCAACGGACCCACGGCTCGGCCAGCATCCCGAACGTCCCGGATTCGGTGTTCACGCGCGCCTCCGCTTCCGACCCCCGGCCCCCGACCCCACCGCCAGATGCTCGACCACCGCCGCGACGCTCGTCGTCAGCTCGTCGAGCCGCTGTTCCATCTTCCGGATGCGCTTTTCCATCAGCTCCAGCGCCTGCAGCACCTCGGCCGTGGCGTCGCTCCCGCCCGGTCCTCCGGTCGGTGCGCCGCCGAAGGCGCCGAGCTTCTGGGCCAGCTCGGCCAGCCGCGCCCGGTCGCCCAGGAGCGCCTGCCACCAGGCGTCGAGGTTCTCGCGCCACAACCGCGTCATCTGCCGCCCCAGCGCCGCGAACGGTGTGTTCTCCAACGGGTTGGTGCTCATCGTTTCTCCCTGTCCCCGCACGACAAGATGAATCCGCAGTTGCACAAATCCATCGCGGGACAAACCATGACACCCTGGAATCACTGTGTCAAGAAGAATGGTGCGGCGCACCACAAAAAAACAGACAGCGGCGGATCCTGTTGCGTTGCGGTGCACAATCGGATAGGTTCGGGCTGCGCGGGGGGCGCGGGAGGCGGCGATGGCCGGACGGCAGAAGGGGGCGGCGGGCGAAATCCTGATCAAGAAGTACGGCAACCGGCGGCTGTACGACACCGACCGCAGCCGGTACATCACGCTCGACGAGCTGGCGGGCATCGTGCAGGGCGGCGCGAAGGTGCGGGTCGTCGAGGAGGCGTCCGGCAAGGACATCACGCGGCAGGTGTTGTTGCAGGTGATCCTGGAGCGGGACGAGCGGGTGGACCTGGTGCCGACGGAGCTGTTGCACGCGATCCTGCGGGTGCAGGGCACGGTGCAGCAGGGACCGCTCGCCGCGTACCTCGCGGAGGCGACGCGGCTGTTCTCGCAGGCCGGGGCGCTTTGGGCCCGGCAGGTCGATGCGCTGCTGTCCGGGGCGGCCGGCTTCCCGGCGGGGGCACCCGGAGCCGCCGCCATGCCGGCGACCGAACCCGGGGCGGCCGCCGGTCCGAAGGAGACGGGCGCGCCCGACGCGCCGCCGCCGGAGGACCTGCGCGAGCGGATGAACGCGCTGCTGAAGCGGCTGGGGGGGTAGCGAGCGTCGAGGGAGTCGAGGAGTCGAGGGGGGGGTCAGGGGCGGCGCGGTGCGACGCGCGAGCCTTCCATCGTCAGCCCGGATTCCTCGAGGGCCCGGGAGAGAGCGTCCGCGGCAGCGAGGTCCGCGGGCGGAAGCTCCAGCGGATAGAAGTCGACGGTCTGCGCGTAGACCACGGCGAGCGTCCGGCCGTCGGGGGCGAACGCGAGGTCCTGGATCGACGCCGGCAGCCGGAGGCGCAGCAGTGCATCGCCCCGGGCGACGTTCCACACGACCACGCGCGCGTCGTCGCCCCCGGTGGCCAGCCGCGTGCCGTCCGCCGAGAAGACCAGCCGGTTGATGCACTGGTCGTGGCCGCCGAGCGTCCACAACGGCTCCCAGCGCTCGGCGTCCCACACCACGACCGAACCGTCCTGCCCGCCCGTGGCCAACCGCCGGCCGTCGCTGGAGGCGGCGACATCGATCACCCACTCGGCGTGCGCCTCCGGCAGCGTCCGCTCGAGGGTCAGCGTCTCGGTGTCCCACACCTCGGGGCGGCGGGTTGACCCGCCGGTCACCAGGCGGCGGCCGTCGGCGAGGAAGGCCATGCCGAAGACCACGGTGCCCGCGACGTGCAGCTCGCCGCGCGGCGCCCCGGTGCGACCGTCCCACAGCAGCACGAGGCCGCCCTTGCTGCCGCCGGTGGCGAGCCGCCGGCCGTCCGGCGACCAGGCGGCCGACGCGACGATCGCGTCGTGCCCGCGCAGCTCGGCCAGCGCCTCGCCGTTCGAAACGTCCCACAACCAGCCCAGCTTGTCGTAGCCGACGGTGACCAGGCGGTTGCCGTCCGGCGAGTACTCCAGGCCGTGCAGACCGTCGGTGTGGCGGCCGAGCGTGCGGACGACCGTGCCCCGCTCGACATCCCAGATCCGCGCCAGCCGATCCCATCCCGCCGTGGCGACGTGGCGGCCGTCGGACGCGTACGAGACACCGAGCACGGTGTCGGGGTGCGGTAGCCGGCGCAGGCCGTCGGTGGCGGCCACGCGCCAGCTCCGCACCGTCCGGTCGTGGCTCGCCGTGACGATCCGCCGGCCGTCGCTCGACCACGCCACCGCCGGCAGCTGGTCCGAGTGCGCGTCGATCACCTCGAGCAGCGTGCCGCTCCCGGCGTCCCAGAGGTAGAGGGCGCGATCGGTCCCGGCGCCGGCCACGAGGGCGCCGTCGGGCGAAATCGCAACGCCGTAGCAGGCATCGGGCATCTCGCGGTAGACGTCGACCGGCGTACCGTCCGGGAGCGCCCAGACCCGGACGGTACCGTCGTACCCCGCCGTGACGACGCGGCGACCGTCCCGCGAGACGACGAGCTTGTAGATGGCGTCGGTGTGGCCGGCGAGGGTGGCCGCCGGCGAACCGTCCGCCGCGTTCCAGACCCGCGCGAGTCCGTCCCAGCTTCCGGTGACCAGGTGACGCTCGTCGGGCGTGACGTCGAGGCCCCAGATCTGGGAGTCGTGCGCCGGGACGTCGAAGACGACCCGGCCGTCGGCGGGCTCGAGCAGCAGCAGTCGGCCCTCGACGGTCGCGGCGGCGATCCGCTCCCCGACCCACGCGACGCACAGTCCACCGCCCGGCAGCGCCAGCTCGCCGAGGGCCGCACCGTCGCGCACGTCGAACATCCGCACGTGCCCCGTGCCGCCGGTCGCCGCGAGCCGGCGTCCGTCGGCCGAGTAGGCGACCGCCATCGCGCGCTCGCCGTCCGCACGCACGCGCCAGCGCTCCACCCCGTCCGCCGCGTTCCACTCGACGACCCAGCCGCCCGAATCGCCGGCGGCGACCCGCGTCCCGTCGGGGGAGACCGTCACCGCGCGGGCCGGCGCGGTCATCTCCCGCGTCCACTCCACGGCGGAGACGCGCCGGAAGCCGGCCCGGTAGACGACCGAGCGGGACTCGACGGCCAGCGAGTCCGCGCCGGGCTGCCGGGCCGCGAATCCCGGGTCGTCGTCCGCACCGCCCGGGTGCGCCGGGTTGTGCAGCAGCGAGGCCAGCGCGTAGACCCGCGCCGACAACGCCTGGTGGGCCCCCAGCAACCGGTCGGCCTCCTGCTGATAGGCCTGCGCGAGGTGATACTGCCCGACGAGATGCGCGGACCGCTCGCGGGTCCGGGCGTCGCTCTCGCCGCGCCAGGCGAAGAACACGAACACCAGCGCCACGATCACCACGACCAGCGCGGCGGCGGCGGCGGCCAACGCCGCCTTGTTGCGCGCCGCGAACCGGCGCAGCAGCTCCCACGAGGTGTAGGCGTGCGCGCGCACCCGGCCGCCCGTCATGTAGGCCGACACGTCCGCCGCCAGCTCGCCGGCGTTCGCGTACCGCTCGCCCCGCTCGCGCCGCAGCGCCCGCTCGGCGATCCCCGCCAGCTCCGCCGGCGCCTCGGGACACACGGACCGCACCGGCGGCACCGGCTCGGTCAGCACCCGGCTCACCACCTCCGCCACGTTGCGTCCCGTGTACGGCGGCCGGCCGGTGAGGATCTCGTACAGCACGCCGCCCAGCCCCCAGACGTCCGAGCGCTCGTCGATCTCGTCGATCCGCCCCCCGGCCTGCTCGGGGCTCATGTAGGCCGGCGTGCCGAGCGCCGCGCCGACCAGGGTGGCGTCCACGGCGCCGCCGGACAGCAGCGTCGGCCGCGGGGCTTCGGTCGGCGGCGCCAGTTCCGGGCCGCGAGGGTCGTCGACGCCGCGGAGCTTGGCCAGGCCCCAGTCGAGCAGCACCGTCTCGCCGAACTCGCCGACCATCACGTTGCCGGGCTTGAGGTCGCGGTGCACGACGCCCCGCTCGTGCGCGAAGGCCATGGCGTTGCACAGGTCCCAGAAGTGGCCGAGCAGCTTGAGCCGGTCGCGCAGGTTGCGGCACCGGTCGAGCTTGCCGAGCAGCGACTCGCCGCGCACCAGGCGCATCGTGTAGTACAGGCTGCCGTCGGCGCGCCGGCCGATCTCGTACACCGGCACGATGTTCGGGTGCTCGAGCTGTGCGGCGACGCGCGCCTCACGCAGGAAACGCTTGCCCAGCGGCGTCGTGGCGTCCGGCGCGGTGCTGCCGGGCGTCTCTTCGCCGAGCAGCTCCTTCCAGGCCACCTCCCGGAGCGCGTGGCGATCGAAGGCCACGAGCACCCGCGCCTGTCCTCCGCGGTCGCGCTCGCCCCGGAACTCGTAGCGTCCGGCCGCCTCCAGCGAGACCTCGTTCGAGCCGTCGTCGGCCTCGGCCCGCAGCGTCGGCTCCTCCTCCGGACCGTCCGCGCCACCGGGCGGCAGCAGGACGGTCGGGGTCCGGCCCATCGAGGCCGCGACGGTGCGCGCCGTCGACAGCTCGCGCTCCGACCCGCCGGGTGCGACCACGGTCCGGGCCGTGGAAACGTCCCCGCCGGCCGCTTCGGCCGTCGCCACGGTGCGCGCCGTCGACAGCCCGTCGTCCGGTGTCCCGCCACTTGGCTGCGTCGGCGAGGCGTCGTCCCGTCGGTCCCGGCTCGTGCGGTCGGTCATTCCGGCCGACGATTATCGCACGGCGGCACGCGCGGGGAAGCCCTACGGTTACTCCTCGATTCCCGGGTCCGATCCGCCCTGCGGGGTTTCCCTCGGCATCGCGACGGGCGGCCGCGTCCGGACCTCGATCGGCGGCGTCCGGTCGCGCTGCGGCCGGGCGTCCTGCGCTGCGTCCGGCGCGCCGGAGTAGCGGATATAGACAAACAGACGG
>CAZMRP010000072.1:0-12549 GCA_964568275.1 uncultured Myxococcales bacterium | reverse complement strand
CGGTCGCGGGCGGCGCGGTCGCCGGCGCCGCGTGCGTGTCGCTCGCTTCGCGGACCACCTCGACGGCCGCGTCGGGGTCCAGCATGTGGAACCCCTCGATGACCAGCCGGTCGCCCTCGGCCAGCCCGTCCAGCACCTCGGCCCGGGCCCCTTCGATCAGGCCGCGGCGGACCGGGACGCGCTGGGCCTTGCCGTCGCGCACGACCCAGGCCGCGTACGCCGCCTCGGCGCCGCGCTGGGTCGGATCGAGGATCAGGGCATCGGTCGGGGCGACCAGCACGTTGTCGCGACGCCGCAGCTCGACCTCGACCCGCGCCAGCATCCCGTCGCGGAGGATCATCTCCGGGTTGTCCACCGTGTAGCGGATGCGCACGGAGCGCGATTCGCGGTCGACGTTCGGGCTGACCAGGTCCACGGTGCCGGCGAAAGTCCGGTCGGGGGCCGACTGCACGCGCACGGCCACCGTCTGCTGGCTGCGCACCAGCTCGAGCTCGTGCTCGGGGACGTCGATCCAGACGTAGGCCGGGTCGAGCCGCACGATCGTCCCGAGGGGCGAGGCGGGCGAAGCCGTGTCGCCGACCTCGACGTAGCGCTGGGAGACGAAGCCGCTCATCGGTGCCTTGACGATCGTGTCGTCGACCCGCAGGTTCGCCTGATCGACCCCCGCCAGCACCTGGCGGCGCTGGGCTTCCAGGGCGCTGATCTGGGTGTCGAGCGGGTCGAGCTGCGAGGCCGAGACGACGCCGTCGGCGACCAGCCGGCGGATGCGCTCGCGCTGCGTCTTGAGGCCGTTGATCTGCGCCGTCAGCGCCTCGGCCCCCGAGCGGGCCTGGCGCACGCCGGTGTCGACGACCGCGGTGGCCAGCTTGGCCATCACCGTCTCGTCCTGGGTCACCGTGTCGCCGACGTCGAAGCCGAGCTCGAGGATCTTCTCGGCCATCCGCGGCAGGACGTTGACCTGCGCCGACGGGCGCACCTCGCCCGTGTAGCGCGCGACCTCGCGGACCGTCCCGCGCCCGACGACGGCCACGGCGACCGGCACCTTCTGCACGGCGTCCTCGGTGGCCTGCTCTTCCTTCTTGCAGCGGACGAGTCCCGCGGCGCCGACGACGAGCAGCGCGGAGAGGGCGAGGCGGGACCAGCGGCGGAGTGGAAGCGGTGTTCTGTTTCGCGACACGATCGGCACCTCCCGGCCCCCCATCGAGGCCGCCAATCAAACGCTTGTTGGGGATCGTTGTCAAGGGGGGAGGGCCGGCGGACGGGGACCGGGGATCTTGGGGGTCCGGGGAGCGGGGCGAGGGGGGTGGGTTTGGGGGACGGTGGGAGCGTTGACGGGTCGAATTGAGTGATTACTTTGGCGGCGTCGCCGAGCTCCTTCAAGGAAATATCAGGAAGTACGGGAGGTTGTGTCGTGGGCAAGATCATCGGAATCGACCTGGGAACCACCAACAGCGTGGTGGCGGTGATGGAGGGGAAAGAGCCGAAGGTCATCGCCAACGAGGAAGGGGCGCGGCTTACTCCGTCGGTCGTGGCGTGGGACGACCGGGGCGAGGTGCTGGTCGGTCAGATCGCGCGGCGGCAGGCGATCACCAATCCGGAGGCGACGGTCTATTCGATCAAGCGGTTCATGGGTCGGCGTCACAGTGAGGTGGCGGAAGAGACCCGGATCGTGCCGTACAAGGTGGTCAAGGCGGACAACGGCGACGCGCAGGTGGAGATCCGCGGCAAGCGGATGCCCCCGCCCGAGATTGCGGCGAAGATCCTGCAGAAGCTGAAGCGGGCGGCGGAGACGTACCTGGGCGAGAAGGTCACCGAGGCGGTGATCACGGTGCCGGCGTACTTCAACGATTCGCAGCGCCAGGCGACGAAGGACGCGGGGCGGATCGCGGGGCTGGAGGTCAAGCGGATCGTCAACGAGCCGACGGCCTCGGCGTTGGCCTACGGGCTGGACAAGAAGAAGGACGAGATCATCGCGGTCTACGACTTCGGCGGCGGCACGTTCGACATCTCGATCCTCGAGGTGGGCGACAACGTGGTGCAGGTCATCTCGACCAACGGCGACACGCATCTCGGCGGCGACGACATCGACCAGCGGGTGATCGAGTACCTGATCTCCGAGTTCAAGCGCGAGCAGGGGCTGGACGTCAGCAAGGACAAGATGGTGCTCCAGCGGCTCAAGGAGGCGGCGGAGCGGGCGAAGATCGAGCTGAGCGAGCTGCACGAGACGCGGATCAACCTGCCGTTCCTCACCGCGGACGCCTCGGGGCCCAAGCACATGGACATCCGGCTGACCCGGGCGAAGCTCGAGCAGATGATGGAGGACCTGATCGACCGCAGCTTCGGCCCCGTGGAGAAGGCGCTCGCGGACGCCAACAAGCGCCCCTCGGAGATCAACGAGGTGGTGATGGTCGGCGGCTCGACGCGCATCCCGATGGTGGTCGACAAGGTGCGCAAGCACTTCGGCGGCAAGGAGCCGCACCGCGGCGTGAACCCGGACGAGGTGGTGGCGTTGGGGGCGGCGGTGCAGGCCGGCGTGCTGTCCGGCGAGGTCAAGGACCTGTTGCTGCTCGACGTCACCCCGCTGTCGCTCGGCGTGGAGACGCTCGGCGGCGTGATGACGGTGATGGTCCCGCGCAACACGACGATCCCGACGCGCAAGACGGAGATCTACTCGACCGCGTCCGACAGCCAGACCTCGGTGGAGATCCACGTGCTGCAGGGCGAGCGGCCGATGTCGCGCGACAACCGGACCCTCGGGCGCTTCCACCTCGAGGGGCTGATGCCGGCGCCGCGCGGGGTGCCGAAGGTCGAGGTGACCTTCGACATCGACGCCAACGGGATCCTCAACGTGGCGGCGAAGGACATGGCCACGGGCAAGGACCAGAAGATCCGCATCACCGCCAGCTCGGGGCTCGACGAGAACGAGATCAAGAAGATGGTGCGGGACGCCGGGGAGCACGAGTCGGAGGACAAGAAGCGCCGCGAGGAGGTCGAGCTGCGCAACAAGGCCGACAGCCTGTGCTACCAGACCGAGAAGGTCCTGGACGACAACCGCGACAGGCTCGACTCGAGCGACGTCACGACGGTGCGCGAGGCGATCGCGGCGTGCCGCAAGGCGATCGAGGGCGGCAACGCGGACGACATCAAGCGGCGGATGGACGAGCTGACCAAGGCGACGCACAAGATCGCCGAGCAGATGTACCGCAACGTGGCGGGCGCCGAGGCGGGCAAGGGGGCGCCCGAAGGCGGGAACGGCGCCGGCGGCGAAGGCGGCGGGTCCGCCGGCGGTGGTTCCGGCTCCGGCAAGTCCGACAAGGGCGACGTCATCGACGCCGAGTTCGAGGAGAAGTAGGGGCGGCCGAGCCCCGCGGCGCCGGAAGCGTCCGTGGGGCGAGCCCTCCCGTCAACCGGTCGTCCCGTCCGTCAACTCCGTTGCCACCCGCTCGGCCGTCCCGGCCCCCTCCTCATCTTCCCAACCCGCCGGAATCCTTCCACCCCATCCCCCATTGCCCTTTCCCTTGCCCGCTCTCTCCGCGCGGCCCGCCCCTTGCATCGACCTCGATCGCGCGACTCGCTCCCGGCGGCGCGGTCGCGCGCGCCCCTTGCCTGGTCGGGGCGCGGCGGGTATAGTCACCGGGTCGAAATCCTGCGGTGCCGCACGTCCCGGCGAGAGGGCGGTGGCCGCGAGGGAGAGGAGTGAAGCGATGAAGGCTTCGCGTTTGTGGACGGGACTGGTGCTGGCGGGTCTGGCGGCCTCCCTCGGCTGCTTCGACCGCGACCTGACGGACATCCGGCCGGGCACGACGACGGGCGTGACGATCCGCGTCGAGCAGATCGGCGTGGTCCGCGTCGACATCGTCGCCCTCGTGGACAACTCGGGCTCGATGCAGCTCGAGCAGACGGCGCTCACCCAGCGGTTCCCGGAGCTGATCGCCGAGCTGGTCGACCCGGCCATCGATCCGGAGACGGGGCGTCCGGTGCACCCGCCGGTCGAGGACCTCAACATCGGCGTCATCTCCTCGGACATGGGCACGATGGGCTTCACCGTCGGCACCTGCTCGAACTCGGCGATCGGCGACAACGGCTGCTTCCTGCACCAGCCGAGCCCGTCGGTCGGCGGCTGTTCGGCGTCGTACCCGGCGTTCCTGTCGCGCAACGAGGCCAACTCCGCGACCTACTCCCCGGCGCAGATGGCTTCGGACTTCACCTGCATCGCGACGCTGGGGACGAGCGGTTGCGGTTTCGAGCAGCAGTTCAAGGCGATGCGGGCGGCGACGACGACCAACACGGCGGTGGGGGCCTGCAACGCGGGCTTCCTCCGCACCGACTCGCTGATCGCCCTGATCTTCGTGACCGACGAGGAGGACTGCTCGGTCCGTCCCGACCACCCCGAGATGTTCGACCAGAGCCGCTCGGACCTCGGGCACCTCAACATCCGCTGCTTCACGCACCCGACGTTCGTCGAGGACATCTCGGAGTACGTCGCCGCGTTCCGCGGCCTGCGGCCCGCCGAGGAGCAGGACAAGATCGTGCTCGGCATGATCATCGGCGTCCCGCCCGACGCCCCGCAGTGCATCGGTCCCGGCAACGAGCTCGACGGGTGCCTCGCCGTGCCGGCGATGATGGAGCAGATCGACCCCGCGATCCCGTCGCAGCTCATCCCGTCGTGCACCACCAGCATGGGCCTGGCGTTCCCCCCGCGGCGGTTCGTCCAGGTCGCGCAGGCCTTCGGCGGCAACGCGTACGTCGACTCGATCTGCAAGACCGACTGGAGCGACGCGATCCGCGGCATCACCGACAAGCTGGTCGAGCGTCTCCCGTCGACCTGCTTCCCGCGCGACCTGAGCTTCGACGAGGCGACCTGCGACGCCGACTGCCAGGTCATCGAGACGCTGAACACCAACCGGGCCTGCCAGAGCGACCCGACGTGCATCACCTGTCCGCCCGCGACGGTCGACGACATCCACAGCCTGGCGACCTGCACCGACGCCGGCGGCAACCCCTGCGAGCCGCTCAAGCGCGACCTCGGCGTCGTCGTCTACTCGGACGGCTCCGAGCGCCGGCTGTGCCTGATCCGGCAGGCGGAACGCACGCCGACCGGCGGCGGCTGCTCGACCCCGACCCTCGAGGGTTGGTTCTACACGCCGCGCGCGCAGAGCGAGGAGAACTGTCCGCAGGTGACCTTCTCGATCGGCTCGACCGGCTCGCTGGTCGAGGTCGGCTCGAGCGCCGAGCTGCGCTGCCTGTCCGAGCTGTGCCCGCTGGACCGCTCCTGCGGCCCCGCCTCGGACCCCACCTCGGTCTGCTGCGCCGAGACCGAGCAGTGCGTCGGCGGCGTCTGCCAGCCGCTCGAGCCGTAGTCCCGGCCCTCCGCGATTCCCGCCCCCAAGACCGGCCGTGGCGTCACGTTGACCCCGCGCGCCGCGCCATTCCCGACCCGGTAGTCAGGATGGAGCAAGCGCAACCGCGATTCGACACGCGAGGCCCCTATCGATTGACAGGATGGTACGGGACGCAGCGGCCCCCGCTGGTGCGCGGCCGCCAGCCCGCGAGCACGGTGCTCGCGGCGCCGAGCGGGTAGGCGCCGGGTCGCAGGACGGCGTCCGCGCGCAGCGGCATCAGGATCAGCCACTCCCCCGGGCCGACCTCGGCGCTGACCAGCGCCGGGTCGCGGAGCGGGCGGTCGGAGCGCACCGGGTGGCCGACGAGGTAGGTCGCGCCGCGCGCGCGGACCTCCTCGGGCGAGGCGACCCGCTGGTGGCCGACGGCGGCGCCGGCGATCCGCGTGCCGCCGCGGGCGATCGTCCGGTCGTTGAGGCCGAGCATGTCCAGCGCGCCGGCGCCGGTGAGGTACGGGATCACGCCCGCCGGCCGCACGGCCAGCAGCTCGCGCGGGTCGACGTTGCACGCCAGCCACCGCGCCGACCGCTCGAACCAGCGGAGCTCGGCCAGCTCCGACGGGTCGTCGGGGCGGATGCACTGCGGGTCGGTGCGGTGCGGCTCCACGATCGCCCAGACCGACCCCGCCAGCAGCGTCGCGGTCAGCGCCGCCGCCGTCGTCGTTGCCGGACCCGGCCGGGGGACCCGGCGTCGCACGGCGTCGACCCCCGCGGCCGCGAGCAGCGCGGCGAGCGGCAGGGTCGGCACCAGCAGGCGGAACTCGAAGTAGTCGCCTCCGACCAGCGCCACGTACGCCAGGTAGGCGAGCAGGCTCGTTGCGAGCCACAGCAGCTCGGCCCGCCGGGCGCCGGTCCGGTGCAGGTGGAGCGCGCCGGCGACGGCCAGCGCCGCGGGGAGGACCAGGACGTTCTCGCGCGCCCACAGCAACAGGTAGGCGAGGCCCCGGCCGAGCTGGGCGCCCTGGACCTTGGCGTAGAAGGTGTTGGGCAGGAGCTCGCCGTACTCGAGCAGCCGGAACGCCGTGTGCCCCGCGAGGAACAGCGCCGTCGTCGCCGCGTGGACGGCGAACCGGCGCAGCGTTCCCGAGCGCCGGGCGGCGTGTCCGCCGAACAGGCCGGCGAGCGCCGCGAACAGCACCCCCTCGGGGCGCGCCAGGACCAGCAGGCCGAAGGCCAGGCCGGTCAGCGGGAGCCCGCGCACCAGCCGCGAGCCGTGGCGCAGCCAGGCCCACAGGGCGAGGGCCAGGCCGCAGGTGAACAGGCTGGTGTCCATCGCCTCGACGGACCACAGCGCGAGCGACCGGTTCAGCGCGACGAGGGCCACGGCGACGAGCGAGGTCGGGCCGGGCACGAGCAGGCGCGCCGCCCGCCAGACGGCGACCAGCGTGCCGACGGACAGGACGATGCCGAGGACTCGCGCGAACTGGAGCGGCTCGAGCGGCAGGAGGTGTCCCGCGGCGAGCAGCAGCGTCCAGAGCAGGGAGGTGTAGCCTTCGACGGGCGGGCCGGGGGTGTAGGTCAGTCCTTCGCCGTGGACCAGGCGGTCGGCGTAGCGCAGGGGGATGAACGCGTCGTCGACGACGCTGGTTCCGATCGCCGCGAAGTACCAGCCGGCGAGCCCGAGGAACAGGGCGAGGCAGGCGACGAAGCCGGCCCATTCGAGGGTCGTGGTGCGGGGTGGGGCGTCTTCCGGGCCGGAGGTCCCCGCGCGGCCGGCCGTCGCCCGTCCCGGCCCGAGCAGCCACCGCCACCCGCTCGTTTCGCCGCCCGTCACGAACGCGAGGTTGCTCGCGCTCGGGGGTCGGGGTCAAGGGACGGGGTGGGCCCTTCGCGCGGTCAATTCGCGACGTCGATCGAGCGCAGACCCCACGGCGACGCTCTCAGCCATCGCGTGATGTCCGCCGCCGGCATCGGCCTGGCGATGTGGTAGCCCTGCGCCCGGTCGCACCCGAGCTGCCGGAGCGCCTCGAGGGCCTCCTCGGTCTCGACCCCCTCGGCCACCACGGTCAGTCCCAGGGCGCTGCCGACGTCGACGACGGCCCGGATGATGACGCTGTCCCGCCGTCCCGGCGTCGGGCCGCCCACTCCCAGGAAGGACCGGTCGATCTTCAGTGTGTGCACCGGCAGCTTGCGGAGGTAGCCCAGCGACGAGTAGCCGGTTCCGAAGTCGTCGATCGAGAGGCGCAGCCCCAACTCGCCCAGCCGGGTGAGCATCTCCCGCGCCCGGTCGGAGTCGCTCATCACCATGCTCTCGGTCAGCTCCAGGTCGAGCCAACCGGGACGTGTTCCGGTCTTCTCGAGGATGCGCTCGAGCCGGTCGACGAACGCCGCGTCGCCCAGGCTGCGGGCCGAGATGTTGACCGCCATGGTCATCGGCCAGCCCGCGCGGCGCAGGTCCCGGCAGGTTGACAGCGCCGTCTCGAGGACCCACAGGGTGAGCGGCCGGATCGCGCCGGTGTGCTCCGCGAGGGAGATGAACTGGTCCGGCGGGATCATCCCGTGTTCGGGATGCTTCCACCGCACGAGCGCCTCGAAGCCGATCACGCTGCCGTGGTCCAGGCTGATGATCGGCTGGTAGTGGAGCAGGAACTGCTGCTGCTCGATGGCCGGCAGCAACTCGGCCATCAGCGCGAGCCGCCGCGGGGTGAACCGGTCCGTGGCCGGCTCGTAGACGGCGTGGCCCGAGTCGGCCTGTCGCGCGGCGTGCAGCGCCACCTCGGCGTTCCTCAGCACGGTCTGGAAGTCGGTCCCGTGCTCCGGGGACAGCGCGATGCCGATGCACGCGGCGACGTCCACGGTCAGCCCATCGATGCGCTGCGTGCCGTCCATCGCCTCGAGGATCGCCCCGGCGGCCCGCGCGGCGACTCCGCCGCCGCCCGCGCCCGCCAGCAGGATCCCGAAGTGGTCCCCGTCCAGCCGCGCGATCTCCGCCGACTCGGCCAGCGCTCCACGAATCCGCGACGCCACCGAGCGGAGCAGGGCGTCCCCGTGCCGGCGGCCGAGGGCGAAGTTGACCTCCTGCACGCGCCGCACCCCCACCACCAGCAGCGCCAACCCGCCGTTGCACCTCCGCTCCGCCCCCACGAGGCGCTCGAAGCAGCCTTGGAGGTGCGACCGGTTCGGAAGCCCCGTCAGCAGGTCGAAGTGCGCCAGCCGCCGCAGACCCTGCTCGACCTGCTTGCGGGCCGTGATGTCCACCGACAGCACGAACGCCCCTTCCGGGATCGTCTGGACGCACAGGTCGAGCCACCCCGTCGTCCCGGCCGGGAACGGGTGCTCGGCCTCCAGGCGCGAGCAGGTGCCGTGCTCCAGACAGCGGCAAACCGCGCCGAACAAGTCCGACTGCTCGACTCCGGGGAACACCTCCCGCATCGTGTGGCCGAGCATTTCCTCCCGCGTCCGTCCGCCCTGGCGCGCCGCCGCCTCGTTCACGTACAGGTACCGACCGCTGGGGTCGAGGATCTGACACCCTTCCCGGAGACTGTCGAGTGCCCGGCGCAGGTCGGTGTCCGACGGCGGGAGACGCACGCCGATCGGCGTCGTCTGCCGCAGGTCCAGGGTCCCACACCCCGCCCCCGACGCAACTTCGCCTTCTCCTCGACGATCGTCTGTCCCCATTCCGTGCACCGCTCCCTGCACCCCCCCTAGGAACCCGGGACGAGCCGCACCATCCGAAGTTCGGTCGTCGGCGTCGGACCGCCGGAGTCGACCTCCGCGAAGAACAGCACCAGGAAGCCGCCGGCGACCGGGGCGACGTTGAACGCTCCGGGCGTGCAGCCCGAGGCCGGCGTGCAGGTCGGATCCACCTGCTCGAGCGTGCCGACCACCCGACCGAACAGGTCCGTCCGCAGGAACAGCAACCGCAGTCCCGGCCCCGATTCGTACCCGCGCAACACGATCGTCAGGCCGCCGTCCCCGGCGGCCACCTCGACGTCTCCCATCAGGGAGGTCGCCGGGATTCTCGTCACCGCAGGCGCGCGGAGCAGCAGGCCGTCGCGATCGAAGGCGGCCACGCCCAGTCGCGCTTCTTCGATCGGATCGACGTCGTGCCAGATGGCACGGTAGCCACGCTCCGCATCGACCACGCGCCCGCCCCGTCCGGGGCCGACGGCGCCTCCGTCCGCCACGGCGAGCAGGTCGCGGTCTCCCACGCCGAAGCGCAATGTGCAGGTCCCGCCGACTTCCGTCGCGGCCCGCCACCACAGGATCCCCACCGTCCCGTCGTCCCCGGCCGCGAGGTCGGGCGCCGTTCGTGCTCCGAGTCGTTCCTCCAGCACGATCGGCGCGGGCAGTCCCGCCGTCGAACCGTCGGCCCCGAGGCGACGCACGAGGACGGTGCTGGGCTCGGGGCTGTCGTGCTCGCAGACGCGGGTGTCGGTTCCCTCGTACCATGCGAGGTGGTAGCCCGCCGGGTGGCCGGCAAGCGCCGGCAGGTCGGCCTTCCCGGTGGTTACGAGCGGCTCGGGCGGGTCGGCCAGCCCCTCGTCGAGCGTCAATCCCGCCTTCCAGATGCCGTCGTCGTCGCTCGCGCGCCACGCCAGCAGCAACGACTCCGCCGCGGCGGCACTGGTGAGCCATGATGCCGTCCACCCGGTCGCCAGACGGATCGTGACGTCCTCGCGCGCCGACGATCCATCCTCCGCCAGGAACCTCGTCGAGACGGTCGCCGTGTCGCCGGCGGAGGTCGCCGCCCGGTACCAGGATCCCGCCAGCAGGTCACCGACGCGGCTGAGCGCCAACCGTTGCTCCGACCCCGGCTCGGGCGGAGCGGCGATGGCGGGCAGTACCTGCGACGCCTCGGCCCGGTACGCGCGAGCCGTCGGATCCGGCGGACCCGGCGGCTCGCCCGCGCCGCCCCGGCAGTCCCACGTGCAACCGTCCCCGTCCAACAGGTTGCCGTCGTCGCACTCCTCGCCGGACTCGACGACGCCGTTGCCGCACGGCGGCGGCGGCAGCAGCACCCCGACGTCGGCCGGAATGTCCGGCGTCGCTGCGTCCTGCTCCGCGTCGGGCGTCAGATCGATGTACGTCTCGTTGCAGGCCGGCGTTGCCGCCGACAAGGCAACCGCGAGGACCATCCAACTTCGACCCACCATCCGTTCCTTCCCTCCCCATCTCGGGCGCCAGGAAACCCCGCAACCCGAACCCGCACCATCCGCCTCTCACCTCTCTCACCTATAGTAGTAGCGTCCTGAGGCCGAATGTCGTCGCGTTTTGTTTGACGGCGTCCGTGGAGCGTTGAGTCTCCAACCCTCCCGTGGCATCATCCGCATCGTGATCGGGTCCGTTCTTCCTCGCTCGCGCAGTCGGCTTCTCCTCGTGATTATGATGAGTTGTGCCATGCCTGCGGTGTCGGCGGCTGAGCCGCCGGCCCTGACCACGCTCGTTGTGCGAGCGTGCCCCACACTGGATCCCGATTTCCTGATCTCGAGTTTGGAGGCCCGGGCTCCGGGCGTGACGTGCCGTCAGCCCGATGAGCCCCGAGTCGAGTTGATTGAATGGCTGGCGGAAGTCTGCGTTGCAGGCTCCGACCTGACTTCCGTGCTGACGAGCACCGTGACCGGAGCGTCCGATGCCCGTCGCGTCCCGATCCCCCCCGACCTGGGGCCGGAAGGCGTCACAAGGCTGGCCGCTACGATTCTCGCGGCGCAGCTTCGCGCCGCCTCTGAACTCCGCGAAGGCCACGACGCGGACCGTTCTCCCGGCGTCGGGCCGGACGAGGGCGAGTCGTCCGCATCGCCCGGAGCGGATGATCGCACGGGCGTGATGCCGCTCGAACTGGTCATCGGACTCGCGTTCCACAGCGTCGGCGGGATGAACGGCGAGACCGGCCCGCCTTCGATTGCCCTTGGTCCGGGTCTCTGCTTGGGCGTCCTGCTCGATGACGTGGGAATCATCGAGCTGCAGGCACAGTCGCTGGCGTTCCTCGGTCCGTCGGACATCCCGGCGTCGGTGTCGGTCGTTCCACTGGAGGTTGGCGGCGGATACCGCTTCGACCTGGGTCCGGTCGCCGTGGGGGCCCTTGGTACGGTCGTCGCCCAGCGCTGGTCGCCGTCCGGCCGCGTCTCTGCCTCGGGTTGGAGGGTCGGAATGGGCCTCGCGGGTCGATTCGCATGGCCGATATACTCGCTTCTGGAACTCCGCCTGGACGCGGGGGTGGAGTACTTCCCCGAGGCATACGTTTTCGGTTACGAAACCGGTGAACAGCCCGTAATCGTTGCCTCTCTCGCGAACTGGTGCTGGCGCGCCGCCCTCGGACTGGTGTTCCGCATCCAACTATTTTGAGAAAAACGCGACGACATTTGCCTCCAGCTCTCTACTAATTAGGCGTGGAAGGCGTCGTGCGCCCCGGTAACGACCCGATTCCGGCCGAGCTGGTTGCCGCGGCTCAGGCCGGGGACCCGAGGGCGCTGCGCGCGCTCTACGAGAACATCCGGCCGTTCGTGGCCTACGTGATCGGGGCGCTCGCCGGCTACACCGCCGACTTCGATGAGCTGTGCAGCGATGTCTGCGCGGAAGTGCTCCTCAGCATCGGTCGCTATCGCGGCGAAGGGCACTTCAACGCCTGGGTCTGGGCCGTCGTGGCGCGCCAGATCGGCAGTTGGCGCAAGCGCCGACGCCTCGACCGGATGCTGACGCGGCAAGTGGAGCATCAACCCCCGCCCAACGCCGCCGTTCCCCGGCCCGACGAGGTGCTCGTGTGGCAGGAGTCCCGGTGGTTGGTCGGGCGGGAGATTCTCCGCCTGCCCAAACGGATGTATCTCGCCGTCACCCTGCTCGATCTGGCCGAGATGACGCCGTCGGAAGTGGCCCGGCTCATCGGCGGCACGCCCCGGTCGATCACGAATGCGTCCTATCGCGCCAAGCTGCGGATCCAGGAGCGACTGGCCGCCGCCGGTCTCGTCGATCCCGATGCCCGCCTGGTCGCACCGATCCTCGGCGGCCCGAACCGCTCGCGCGCCGCCCAGGTCCCCGTGCGGCACGAGGCGGCCGAAGTCAGAGGGGTGGAACATGACGTTCGAGACTAGCAAGGTCGAACAGGTCTTCGAGGCCATGCGGAGGCAGGGACGGTCCGCGAAGAAGCTGCCGCCGACCGAGTTCGAGGTCGTCGAGGCACTCATGCACCGCAAGCGCCGCCGGGCGCGTCTGA
>CAZMRP010000071.1:0-12568 GCA_964568275.1 uncultured Myxococcales bacterium | reverse complement strand
GCCGTCGGCGCCTCGTCGCCCCCGGCCTCGGCGGGTCGCGCCAGCAGGCATTCCTCGACGCAGGCCAGGCGGCGGTCCTCGACGTCGGCGCAGTCGATGTCGACCACCACCGACTCGAGCGTCAGCGGGCGGGGCGGGGGGCCGGGCGTGATCCGGGTGTCGGGGGTCGCCGCGGTGACGAACGTGTGCCCGTTGCGGCCGTGCTCGACGGGGTAGGCCGGCTCGGTCCAAGCGAACACGCGGCTGGCCGCGATCCGACCGTCGGGCAGGGCGACGAAGCCGAACACGCAGCGTCCGCGGGCGGCGGCGCCCGGGAAGTCGGTCTCCGGGTCGACCGCCGCGGCGCCGAGCGAGACCTGCACCGTCGGGTCGCCCGTCGCCTCCCACGGCTCGAACGTCGCCGGCTCGACCCGCACCGCCGGCTCGCCGAACGGCGGCAGGTAGATCGGCGCGAAGGCCAGCGGGTCGCACACCTCGCCCTGCGCCACCACCGTCATGCAGCCCGGCTCGGCCAGCACCGTGGCGGCGAACAGCTCCTGCGGACGAGCGTCCGTCGGGCCCAGCCGGTAGACCGCGACCAGCACCCCGGCCGTGTCGGTCTCGACGAGCTGCAGGTCGCGGACGAAGGAGACGCGGTAGGCCGAGGCGATGGCCTGGGCGGCGAGCAGCTCGTTCGGGACCCCCTGTCCGCACATCCGGCCGATGCCGGAGCCCTCGCCGCCCACCACGGCGCCGGGCGTTCCGGGACAGCCGGCGCCGGCCAGCGCCAGCAGCGCTCCGCCGAACCAGCCGAAGGCATTTCGGGCCCGCATCGTCGCCGACTCTACCCGGACCGCCTCCGACGCGCTAGACTTCCTCCGCAGGGAGGTCGGCGATGGGGATGTTCGGCAGACGATGGCTCGCGGCGCTGGCGCTGAACGCGCTCGGGCCGGCCTGCTCGCCGGAGGCGGACGACGCCACCGACGTCGGTCGACCGGAGGCCGACGCGCGCCCGGAGACCGAGGACGCGCAGGTCGAGGCCGAGGCCGAGGCCGAGGCGCGGGTGTGCTCGACGAGCGCCGAGTGCGACGACGGCGTGGCGTGCACGCAGGACACCTGCGTCGCCGGCGGCACCTGCAGCAACCTGCCGCTCGACGCGCTGTGCGAGGCCGACGAGCGCTGCGTGCCGCCGGTGGGCTGCACGGCCGGGCTCTGCGAACGGGACGAGGATTGCGCCGACGGGAACTTCTGCGACGGCGACGAGGAGTGCATCGTCGGCGGGTGCTACGAGGGCCCGGCGCGGGACTGCAACGACGGCAACGTCTGCACCGAGGACCGCTGCGATCCCGTCCTCGACCGCTGCGTCTACGAGCCGGTGGTGCTGGAGGGCTGCGACGTCGACGGCGGCGACGCCTCCGTCCCGTTCGACCCGCTGGTCCACTACGACGGCGCGTTCTGGTTCGCCCCGCCGCAGTCCCAGGCCTGCCTGGTGAACTACTCGTTCGACACCGTCGGCTTCACGCGCTCCGACACGGAGCTGCGGGTGACCGGCGCGCCCTGTGCGATGGTCCAGGCCCCGCCGCCCGCGGGCGCGGAGTTCGCCGTCTCGTGCACCGCCGGCTGCGGCACCTACTCGCTCACCGGGACGTTCTCGGACTCCAACAACTTCGCCGGCCGCTGGTCGGCCTCGTTCAGCGGCTGCCCGACCTGCTCGCCGCAGAACGTCGACGTGGTGGGCGCGCGGCGGTGAGGCCGCGTCCCCGGGAGGACACGACATGACCAGGCTCCCCTGCTTCCTCCTCGTCGCCGCCGGGCTCGGTTGCACCGCCGCCCCGAGCGACGACACCGACGTCGGCGGCGACACCGTCCTGCGGTGCCGCACCGCCGCGGACTGCGAAGACGGCATTCCCTGCACGGTCGACACCTGCGCCGCCGGCAACGTCTGCGAGCACCAGCCGCTGGACGCGCTGTGCGCCGACGGCGAGACCTGCGTCGTCGGACGGGGTTGCGTCGTCGGCGCCTGCACCACCACCGCCGACTGCGACGACGGCGTGGCCTGCACGCTCGACAACTGCGGGGTCTCCTACACCTGCGAGCACCAGGCGTTCGACGCCCTGTGCGAGGACCTCGAGGTTTGCGACCCGGTGGCCGGCTGCGTGCCGATCGGCGACTGCCGGTCTGCGGCGGACTGCGTCGACGACTTCGAGTGCACGGTCGACGAGTGCACCGTCGACTACGAGTGCGCGCACACGCCGAACGACGAGCTGTGCGAGGAGGGCGAGGTCTGCGACCCGGACTCCGGCTGCTTCGCCTGGACCCCGTGCGCCACCGCGGCCGACTGCCCGGTCGACAACTTCTGCGACGGCATCCCGCGCTGCGACCCGGAGTTCGGCTGCCGGCCGCCCACCGTCCCGCGGAGCTGCGACGACAGCGACGAGTGCACCGCCGACTCCTGCGACCGCACCCTCGAGATGTGCGTCTACGACTACGACTGCTCGGTTCCGGCCTGCGCCGCCGCCAACCCCGCCTGCCTGTGGAACGGCTGCTTCGACCTCGACACGCCCGTCGCCCAGCGCTGCGCCCTCGGCGCGGTCAACTACGACTTCCGCCGCGTCTGCTTCGAGCTGCGCGGGCCGAGCCTCGCCGTATCGCCGAGCCCCCCGGGCTCGCTCACCGACCCGCTGACCATGGCGCCCGCCCCGACCGCGATGGACTTCAACGCCGCGCTCGAGATCAGCGGCGGCTGCATCGAGACCTATCGGCTCGAGGGCACGATGACCGACGCCGACCACTTCGACGCCACCTGGTCCGCCGTCTACACCGACCACGACGGCTTCTCCTGCTCGTTCAGCGGCTGCGCGGGCCAGACGATCGTGGTCCAGGGCACCCGGGCGCCCTGAGCCGGCCCGCGCGGCGCCCCGGCCAACGCCCGCTTGCTCCGCGCCCCCCGATGGGGCTAAATCTGGTAGCTGCGTCCCGGGCGGGCCTCGCGGAGGCCCGTCCCGGGCGGCGAAGGAGCCGCGTTTGATCGACCTCCGATGTCTTCGGCCCCCGGCCGCGCCGCTTGCGGCGCTGCTCGTCGCGACAATGGCCGCCGCGTCCGCGGGGGCCTGGGCCGACGACGAGCCGCCGGCCGGGGTCGGGGACGTCGTCGAGGAGGGCGACGAGCCCGCGTCGCCCGCAGCGGAGGACCCGCTGGCCGAGGCCGGCCGGCGCTTCGACCAGGGGGTGGCCTACTACAACGAGGGTCGCTTCGGCGCGGCGCTCGCCGAGTTCCTGCGGGCCTACGAAATCAGCGGCGAGTGGACCGTGCTGTACAACCTGGGCCAGGTCTCCGCCGCCCTCGGCCGGTCCGCCGACGCCCACGTCTACTTCCAGCGCTACCTGGCGGACGGCGGCGGCGAGGTCGGCGCGATGCGGCGCTCCGAGGTGCAGGATTCGCTGGCGGAGCTCGAGCCGCGGATCGCGCGCATCCTGGTCGAGGTCGACGTCGACGGGGCCGAGATCCTCGTCGACGGTCGGGCCCGCGGCCTGTCGCCCTTGGCGGAGCCGGTGGTCGTCGAGCCGGGATCGCACGTGGTGGAGGTGCGGGGCGAGTTGATCGCCGGCGGGCGCGAACGCCGGGAGATCATCCTGGCCAGCGGCCTGACCGAGACCGTGCGGGTCGTGTCGGCCACGCCGGTGCCGCCTCCGCCTCCTCCTCCCCCGCCGGGGGGCGGCGTCGAGGACGACGACTCGGTCTGGAATTCGTGGTGGCTGTGGACGATTCTCGGCGCCGTCGTCGTCGGCGGCGCCGTCACGGCCGGCGTGCTGCTGTGGCCCGACGACGGCCCGGCCTACACCGAGGGCAGCCTGGGCACGGTGACCCTGGGGGTGACGTGGTGACGCGCCTCCGCCACGCCCTCGCCGCGCTCCCCGCCCTCGGGCTGCTCGCCGCCGGCTCCTGCGCCGAGCAGGGCACCGAGCTCGTGCTCACGATCCGCACCGACTTCCACGTGCCCGAGGAGGTCGACGAGCTGCGGCTGTGGGTCCGGGCGCCCGCGCCCCCGGAGGGCGGGAGCCCGTACGAGTGGATCAGCGAACCGTACGCCCTCGGGGGCGATCCCGGCGAACACGGCATGCCGGCGACGCTCGCGCTGCGGCCGGGACCGACCTATCGACGCGAGGTCTCGTTCGAGGTCGTGTTGGCGAAGAACGGCGTCGCCATCGCCCGCGACACGGGCGCGGCGAGTTTCCGCGAGGGCGAGCGGGTCGACGTCGAGGTGCCGGTCGACCGGGTCGATTCGTTCGCCTGTCCCAACGACCCGTCCCCCGGCGCGGCGGAGTACAACGTCGGCGCGGCGTGCGAGAGCTCCGCCAACTGCGGCGGCAACTACTGCCTGCTCGAGACCGCAGCCCCGGGCTTCCGCGACGGCTACTGCCTGGGCCAGACCGGCTTGACCGCGAGCTGCAGCCCGTCCGACAACTCGGGCTGCGTCGCCGGCTCCAAGTGCATCGTCGCCGGCGCGAGCGGCGCGAGCAGCTCCTACCTGTGCCTCGACGCCTGCGCCGTCGCCGGCTCGAACGGGCTGGCGCACCGCACCAACTGCGACTGTCGCGACGGCTATGCCTGCGACCCGATCAACGGGGTCTGTCTCCCCGGCTGCCTCGCCGCCGAGGACTGCTGTCGGGTCTGGTCCGACGCCGACGGCGACACGCGGGTCGACGACGACGAGTGGGCGCCCGTCGACGACTGCCGAGGCACCTGCGACCCGGCGTCGTTCCGTTGCGTCTACGAGGGCGCCCCCGGCGCCGCCGTCGGCGACCCGTGCGTGCACGAGAACGACTGCCCCCCCGACAGCCGGTGCCTGACCGAGGCCGCGTACGGCCTGGCCGGCGGGATGTGCGTCCGCGATCGCTGCGACCTCGACGGGCACGCCTGCGACGGCGGGTCGGGCTGCGTCAACCTCGGCTACTCGCTGGCCCCCTACTGGGCCTGCGTCCGGGGCTGCGAGTTGGGGCCGGCGCCCGGCGAACCGGGCTTCCGCTGCGAGGACGGCCAGGCCTGCCGGCCCGCCGACTTCGACCCGCCGCCCCGCGACCTCCGGGACGCCGACGGCTACTGCTGGACCGGCAACTGGTCGTCGATCACGGTGCACAACATCTACTCCCCCTGCACGCAGCCGTCCGACTGCTGGTCGCCCTACGGTCTCGGCGACTGCCTGCAGTTCGCGGTCGGCGCGCCGGGCCACTGCGTGGTCCACGGCTGCGCCCACCCCGACGTCGCCCCTGCCTGCGCCGAGGGCGGCGGCGGCTCCTGCCTCGCGGACATCGGCCTCGACCACTGCGGCAAGAGCTGCACCCCGGGAGTCGAGCCTGCGGCCAGCGGTTGTCCCGCCGGCTCCGCCTGCTGGGAGTACCTCGGCACCGCGTTCTGCTACCTGCCGTGCACCGGCGCCGCCGAGTGCGGCACCACGCTGACCTGCAACCCCGTCTCCCACGGCTGCGAGGTCTGATGCGCGGGCCGTCGCCGGGCGGGCGCGTGCGTCGGTCGCGGCGGCTCGCCGCCTTGCTCGGCCTCGCCCTGCCGCTCGCCTGCGGCCCCTCGTCCTCGCCCGTCGTCGGGACCCCCGACCGACCGGCCGGGGCGGCGGCCGATTCGTCCGTCGCACCGGTCGCCGACGTCCCGGAGCCGGCCGAGGTCGTCGCGTTCGCGGACCCGGCGGACGTGGCCGGCTCCGGCGTCGAGGTCGTCGCGGAGGCCGAGCCGCCCCCGTGCTCGCACGTCCCCGGCGTCTGTTGCGTGGCGGTCCAGCCGCTGGGGTCGGTCCCGGCGGAGGAGCTGCGGGCCGTCGCCGACGCCCTGCGCGAGCTGTACGGCTTCGAGACGCCGGTCCTGGACGAGGTCGACCTTCCCGCGGAGGCCTGGTACGAGCCGCGGCGTCGCTACCGCGCCGACCGGCTGCTCGACTTCCTCGACGGCCGGCTGCCGGTGGGCTGCGACCGCATCGCCGGCGTGACGACCAAGGACATCTCGACGACCAAGGGCGAGATCGAGGACTGGGGGATCCTCGGGTTGGCCGAGCTGCCCGGCGCCGCCTGCGTGTTCAGCACCTTCCGTTGCCGCCGCCGTGTGCGCGACGTGCCGGCGGTCGAGCGGCTGCGCCGGGTGGCGGTGCACGAGGTCGGCCACACGCTCGGGCTGCCCCACTGCCCGACCTACGGCTGCTTCATGGAGGACGCCGGGGGCAAGGCCGAGACGATCGACCGCGAGACGTTCCTGTGCGACGTCTGTCGCGAGCGCTTGGGCTGGCTCGACTAGGAGGGGGATGACGCTGCCGGGCCGGTGGGGCAGGTTCAGCCGCGTGGTCCGGCAGACCGTGCTGCCGGGCGGCGCGGATCTGGGGCGGGGCGAGCGTTTGCTGGCGACCCTGGTGCGGTTCCTCGTGCAGATGGGCCGGCAGTTCGTCCGCGACCGCTGTCCGCGCCAGGCCGCCGCGCTGGCCTTCGGGTCGGTGCTGGCGTTCGTGCCCATCGCCGCCGTGCTGCTGGTGCTGACGCAGTGGGTCGAGCGGCTCGGGGACCGCCCGGCGCTGCAGGAGCTGCTGGAGCGGTTCATCGTCCCCGGGGCGGCGAAGGACCTGGCCGAGAAGATCGCCGTCCTGGTCGGCCAGATCGACTTCGCGACCATCGGCTGGATCGGCGGCGCGACGCTCGTGCTGCTCGGCGGCATGCTGTACCTGCAGGTCGAGGTCGTGCTCAACGACGTCTGGAACGTGACCCGCGCCCGACGGCTGTGGGAACGCGCCGTGGCGCTGCTCGGCGTGACGGTCCTGGCGGTGCCGGCGTTCGGCGCGGCGGCCTACCTGTCCTTCGAGCGCCTGCGGGCGCCGCTCGACACGCTGCTGCCGCTGGCGCTGCTGCTGGCGTCCCTGACCCTGGTCTACAAGCTGATGCCGCACCTGCGGGTGCGTTGGCGCAGCGCGATCGCCGGGGCGCTGGCGGCCGGCCTGCTCCTCGCGGCGGGTCACGCCGTCTACGGCGCCTACGTCGATGCCTTCGGCTGGACCTACGAGAGCGTCTACGGCGCCCTGGCGTTCCTGCCGATCACCCTGCTGTGGGTCCACATCGGCTGGATGTTCTTCCTGCTGGGGGCCGAGGTCAGCTACACCAGCCAGCACCTCGACACGCTGTGGGCCCGCGCCCGTCACGCCCGCCAGCTCACCGGGGCCGGCGACGACGTGGTCGGCGCCGTGTCCTGGACCAACGCCGTCCGGCTGTGTCGCGAGGTGGCGACGGCGCAGGAGCCGGTCGACCCGGAGTTCCTGGCGCTGCGGGTCGGGATCCACGTCGACGCGGTCGGGTTGCTCGTGGCGCACCTGGCCGCGGCGGGCCTGGTGCGGCGCGATCCCGAGGGTCGCGTGCGGCTGACGCGTCCGGCGGCCGAGGTCGGGCTGCTCGACCTTCACGATGCGATCGTCGACTCGCGCGCCACCGACCCCGCCCTGCAGGCGGTGCTGGAGCGTCACCGCGAGGCGCTGCGTGGGCTGACGCTCGCCGAACCCCCGGGCCCCGCCGTCGGTTGAAAACCCGGCGCTTGCGGGGCGCCCGCACCCGTGTCAGGATCTCCGGCGCAACGAGAGCCCCATCGGGGACGGGAGGTGAGCATGTCGAGTCGGCGTTTCGCTTGGATTTGCTCGTGTCTGGGACTGCTGGCGTTCGCGATGCTGCCGGCCTGCGGCGGCGGCGGGGACGACGACCAGGATGCCGATGCCGCGGACGTCGGCGACATCGAGGACCAGGAGGAGGTGCCCGAGGCGGTCGACGACGGCCGCGACGTGCGCGAGGACGTCAGCGAGGTCGAGGTTCCGGTGACCTGCGGCGACGGCATCGTGGACGACGGGGAGGAGTGCGACGACGCCAACACCGACGACACCGACGCCTGCCTGTCGACCTGCCGGGCGGCGACCTGCGGCGACGGCTTCGTCTGGGACGGCGAGGAGGAGTGCGACGACGGCAACACGACCGCCGGCGACGGCTGCTCGGAGGTCTGCCACCTCGAGCTGGTCAGCTGCGGCGACGGCGTGCTCGACGACGGCGAGGAGTGCGACGACGGCAACACCGACAACACCGACGCCTGCCTCAACGACTGCCACGACGCCTCCTGCGGCGACGGCTACGTCTGGGTCGGCGAGGAGGAGTGCGAGGGCGACGACGTGGAGTCCTGCACGACCACCTGCGACTCCGCCGGCACCCGGCCCTGCGGCACCGACTGCCACTGGTTCGACACCTGCATGCCGCCGGCCGAGGAGTGCAACGGGATCGATGACGACTGCGATACGGTGATCGACAACGATCTGCCCTGCGTGGCGGGCGAGGCGGTGGCCTGCACCACGACCTGCGGCTCCACCGGCAGCGGGGTCTGCACCGCGGCCTGCGCGCTGCCCGACCCGGCGGACTGCGCTCCGCCGGCCGAGACCTGCAGCGGCGTCGATGACGACTGCGACACCGAGGTCGACGAGGATTTCGATTGCGTGATGGGCGCGACGGTGGACTGCACCACGGCCTGCGGCACGATCAACCCCGCCGGCATCTGCACCGCGACCTGCACCATCCCCACGGGCGACGACTGCCCGGCGGCGGCGGAGGTCTGCAACGGGGTCGACGACGACTGCGACGGCGAGGCGGACGACGGCTTCGACTGCGTGCAGGGCGCCGCCGTCGACTGCCTCACGAGCTGCGGCTCGACGAACCCGGCCGGCGTCTGCACGGACGCCTGCACGGTTCCGGCGCCGGCCGACTGCCCGATTCCGGCCGAGGTGTGCAACGGGGCGGACGACGACTGCGATACGGTCGTCGACGACGGCTTCGCCTGCACCGCCGGCGCGTCCCAGACCTGCACCGCCGGCGCCTGCACCGGCACGCAGCTCTGTGACGGCACGACCTGCACCTGGGGCACCTGCGACTTCGGCGTCGGCCCGACCAACGACGCCTGCGCCGGCTCGCTGCCCGACATCTCGACGGGCGGCGTGTTCACCGGCAACACCTGCGCCGCGGCCAACGACTACACCTACAGCTGCGGCACCGTCGCCGCCGCCTCGCCCGACGTCGTGTTCCAGCTCGTGCTGACCGAGGCCCGCGACGTGGTGATCGACACCGCCGGCTCGGCCTTCGACGCGATGCTGTTCATCCGCCACGGCGGCAGCGCCGGCTGCCCCGGCACGACCGCCGACCGCTGCGACGACAACAGCGCCGGCAGCGGCCAGGCCCGCATCCAGTGGAACAACATGCCGATGGGAACCTACTGGGTGATCCTCGACGGCGCCGGCGCCGGCGCCCGCGGCGCCTACGTGCTCAACGTCTTCGTCGCCGACCCGCCGGCGCCCCGCAACGACACCTGCGCCACGGCCACGCCGTTGACCGGCGTCGGTACGTTCAGCGGCTCGACCACCTCGGCCGCCGACGACCACGTCCCGTCCTGCGTGACCACCACCGGCGGCAACGACGTCTGGTACTCCTTCAACCTCGGCGGCCGCTCGCTGGTCTACCTCGACGTCAACGACGGCGCCGCCTGGAACTCGGTGCTCGAGGTCCGGCGCGGCCCGTGCGGTGCGACGATGACCAGCAGCGCCTGCAACGACAACGCCTGCGGCGGCAACCGCTCGCAGTGGTTCGGCATGCTCGACGCCGGCACCTACTACGTGGTGATCGACGGTGCGACCGCCGCCGACCGCGGCGGGTTCAACCTGCTGTTCCAGTACACGAGCTGCACGGGCGGGGTGCAGATCACCGGCAACGGCGACTACGACGGCAGCACCGGCGGCTGGGGCAGCGACCGCCAGGGCTCCTGCGGCGGCGGCTCCGCCCAGGAGGACTACCTGTGGCTGGCGATGTGCGCGCCGCGGGCGGTCACCGCCACCACCTGCAACACCACCACGGACTACGACACGGTGCTCTACTTCCTCGCGGGCAGCTGCCTCGCCGCCGGCGTCGAGCTCGGCTGCAACAACGACGCCGCCTGCTCCGTCAACCGGAACCGCTCGACGCTCACCTCGACGCTGCGCCAGGGCCTCAACTTCCTCTACGTCGACGGCTACGCGGGCGCCGAGGGCGACTACCGCGTGACGGTCTCCGGCCTGTAGGCGAACCCCCCGCTACGGAATCCGATCCTCGCGTTCGTGCCGCAGCGTGCGGCCCATCAGGATTCCCACCGCCTGGTCGATCGGCAGCTCCTCGAACAGCACGCGGTACACCAGGTCCGAGATCGGCATCTCGACGCCGGCGCGCTGGGCGAGCTGCCGGACGCTGCGGGCGTTGTGCACCCCCTCGGCCACCTGGCGCGTGCGGCCGACGATGTCCGGGAGCTTCTCGCCGCGGCCGAGCGCCTCGCCGAGCTGCCGGTTGCGGGACAGCTCGCCGGTGCAGGTCAGCACCAGGTCGCCGATGCCGGCCAGGCCGGCCAGGGTCAGCGGGTTGGCGCCGCGCTGCATCGCCAGCCGGGCCACCTCGGCCAGGCCGCGGGTCATCAGCGCCGCGCGGCTGTTGTGTCCCAGTCCCATTCCGGTGGCGCCGCCGACCGCGATCGCGATCACGTTCTTGATCGCGCCGCCCAGCGCCACGCCGACGACGTCGTCCGTCGCGTAGACCCGCAACACGTCGCCGGACAGCCACTGCTGCAGGTCCTCGGCCAGCTTCACGCTGCGACAGGCCAGCGAGACCGCCGTCGGGTCGCCGCGCGCCAGCTCCTTGGCGAAGCTCGGGCCCGACAGCACCAGCGCCCGCTGCCAAGTCTTCCAGCCGCAGACCTCCGCCGCCACCTCGGGCATGATCAGGCAGCTCTCCTCCTCGATCCCCTTGGTGGCGATGATCAGCGGCGCCTCCGCCGACAGGTGCGGCGCGGCCTCGCCCAGCACCCGGCGGAACACGTGCGAGGGCATCGCCAGGATCACCACCTCGGCGCCGTGCAGCGCCTCCGCCAGCTCCCGCGTCGCCGTCAGGTTGTCCGGCAGCCGGAACCCCTGCAGGTAGAACGGGTTCTCGTGGCCGCGGTTGATCCCCTCGACCACCTCCGGCTCGTAGGCCCACATCCGTACCGGGTTGCCGCGGTCCGCCGCCAGCTTGGCCAGCGCGCTGCCCCAGTTCCCCGCCCCGATGACCGCCGTCGTTCGCTGCGTCATGGCCCCGCATGCTAGGCTCGCCCCGATGCGGACCGCAAGGCCCTCCCTGCCGCCCCCCCTCGCCCACCCGAAGCTCGCGGCGCTGTTCGCCCTGGCCCTGCTGCCCGCGTCCGCGTCGGCCTACGTCACGCGCGAGCCCGAGCTGTGGGAGCTCGGCCATCGCGGCGTTCCCGAAACCCCCGAGTACACGCCGCCGCCCGTGTTCCCCCTGATCTCCGCCGTCGGCGGCCCCGAGGACCTCGGGCTGCCGGAGTTCACCATCGCCGACGACCGCCCGCGCGTGCGCAACCAGAACCACGCCCGGGAGAGGGCCCGCGAACGCCTCGCGGCGTGGGTCGAGGAACACGCCGACGAGCTGCTGGCCCGGCGCCTCCAGCCGGTGGTGCAGCCGGGCGAGCTGTGGGTCGGCTCCTACGGCGAGGAAGCCGAGCGGATCTTCGCCCTCGACGGCGAGACCACCCCCGCCGACGTCGCGCTCGACCCGCTCGCCGAGGAGCTGGTCCGGCGCATCTTCCGCCATCGCGGCTCGGGAGACGAACGCGAGATGAGCCCCCGGCTGCTGGCCTTGCTCTCCGAGGCCTGCTGGTTCTTCCAGGCCCGCGTGACCGTGGTTTCCGGCTACCGCCCGCGCAAGTACTGCGTGCGGCGCCAGAGCCACCACATCTTCGGCGAGGCCTCGGACGTCAAGCTCGACGGCATCCCGATGGAGGTGCTGGCCGACTTCTTCACCCTCTTCTCCGACGGACCCTATGGTCCGATGGGCGTCGGCCGCTATCCGCGCGACGGGTTCGTCCACGTCGACTCGCGCGAGGAGACCTACTTCTGGACCGGCAACCAGCCCCGCCGCCGGACCACGCGCCCCCGCCGCTCCCGCTGACCCCATTCCCCCATTCCGTGGCCCGAGTCCCTCCGCCCGTTGCCTGTTGACACGGGTCGTCCCCGGCACCCAGAATCGCCGCCATCATGCGGATGTTCTTCGTGGCCCTGATGGTGGCGCTCGCTCCGCGGTTCGCGGGCGCCGCGGAACCCCCGTTGCCGCAAACCGTGGCCGAGGCCCAGGCGCTGCTGGATCGCCTGGCCGCGGAGTTGGAGGCCTATCGCGCCGACGAGGTCGCTGCGGCGGCCGCGCCGGATGCGATTCGACAGGCCGACGAGGTGCTCGCCGAGGCGCGCGAGCGCCTGGCCCGGCTCGGAGTCGCCGACGCCGCGCTCGAGCTGCGCCGGGCCGCGGCCCTGCTGACGCTGATCGCGGAGCTGGTCGAGGCGCGGACGTTGGAGCTGGCCGCGGACGCCCTGGCCGAACGGGTGGTCGAGGCGCTGGAGCGGGTCGCGGTGGCCCGCGCCGCCTGGGAGCGCATCACGGAACAGCTCCAGCTGTTCGCGATCCCGATGCCGGGGGAGGGCGGCCGATGAGCCCGCGCCGCGGATGGTTC
>CAZMRP010000070.1:0-12569 GCA_964568275.1 uncultured Myxococcales bacterium | reverse complement strand
CGCAGTGGTCGAACTGCGGGTACCGCTTCCGCTCGATGTCCCAGTACTCGATCGTCCGGATGATGTGGCTCTCGTCGACCGCGCCGAGCTGCAACTCGACCTCGTACCGCTTGCCGGTGTCGGGGTCGCGAAGGAGGAGATCGAGGCGGCCGGCTCCGTGGTGGATGCGCTCGATGTCCTTCACCTCGAGCTCGCCGAGCCCCAGAATCGACGGGTCTTCGACGATCCGATCGCGGACCCAGGCCTCGTCGAGTTCGGGATGACCCTTGAGCGACAGCGACTCGGGACGTGCGTACATGAGCGGCATGCGGACCTCCCCGTTGCGGCGGCCGTCTGCGGCGAGACCTCGAGATTCTGCCATGGGCCGAACTGCCCGTAAACGGGGCGAAGACGTCGGACCAGTCGTTCCTGGAAAAGTCACAACTTGATCGCCGGTGCCGCACGAGAGAGCATCCGGACTGGCCCGGTCGCGGGAACTTGCGGTCGTTTGCAGGCGTGCCGGGGCGAGCAAGAGGTGTCGACAAGGTGGGCTGAAGGAATGTGCCGGGTGGGCAGTTGCACCGTACGGGGGACAGCGCGATGAAGTCGGCAGTCAACGATGGCGTGGTTGGTGAGGGCGGAATCGAGGCACTCGTCGGGGAGTACCTTACGAACCGGGACCTCGAGTTCCTCGAGTGCGAGGCGGATGTCGGCAGAGCTGGGGCGCACGAGGTCTGCGAGATGCTAAAGGCATTGCGTCGCCGCTGCCGTGGCCGCACGCTGCCCCTCTCGACAGCACGAAGGGCGATGGAGACGATTCGGGAGGCCGCGATCCGTCTTCTCCACGCCATGAGAGACGAGCCCGAGGGGAAGGCACGGCGTCCGACCGAGGCCGAAGCGACGTTGTCGACTCGCCGAAAGGGAAGGACGCCCGTGGAGGCGAACGCGGACACCGTACGGAGGTACCGCAAACGCGCCCGAATCCTCGGCCGGCGATGCGCCGCGCTGATCGGTGTCGGAGGAGAGGATGGCGAGGAGGCGGCCGAACAGGTGCTTGCCGACCTCGTCGGGGACTACCCGGCCATCGGACGGCGCCGTCTATACGACCTGATGCGGAAGAGGCTTCTGGCCCGTCGATCGCCGCTGCGGAAGCTGCTGGAGGCCGACGGCGGCCGTTCGTCGTTCGGTTCTCGCCCCCTCGAGGATCGTGCCGACGGAAGAGGTGGGCCGGGCAGAAGGAAGCGGGACGACGTGACGATTGAAGCGGACGCGGTGACCAGGAGGGCGAGCAGCCAGATCGCTGTTCAGGCGCGGTTCGAGCGTGAAACCGGAATCCTGCTCGGCCGGCACGACGAGACTGCTGCCCGCCGCGGACGGGAGGTTCACCAGGTGGGCGGGGCCTGGGAATGGTTGTGTCGACCAGGCTGCGACGATCGGGTGGTCCAGGCCGTCGGCCCAGTTGCCTTTCGTCGATCGGAGGCCGGGCGAAACGAGTCCGTCGCGTTCAGCGAGATCGGTCTCCGCGTGCTCGGCGCCAGGATCGATGAGGTGACCGTCGGCACCTCGGAAACCGCCGATCGCCTCGAGCGGCTGTCGCAGACGATCAAGGACGGCAGGGACGAACGCCAGGCGAAGAGGGGCGGCCCCGCCGGTGGCACGCGCCTGCCGAGGTGGGCGAGTCGTAGGGCGAAGCGAGTAGCCTTGGTCCGCGCTGCGGACGCCATCGACCGTCTTGCGATCGATCGGGCGATCCTCAAGCGGTTGCAGTGGCGGTACCCGAAGACGGTGCTGGACCTGCTGCGGTGGGGGAATCGCCTCCGTGGCGAGGCGGCTGAATGGGCTCGTGAAGCGACGGGACGGCCGCGGGCGGACGGGCAGTTCCTGATGATGGTACGTCGATTCGCCAACATCTGCGGGCGACGCGATCGGCCTCTGCGGCCCGAAATGGTTGGCAACGCTATCTACGCGCTGGACCTGGACGACGGGAACCTCGTCGAAGTCCTCGATGCGGTCGCCGACGCGTTCAAGGTGATCCGGGCGACCGAGGCCTACCATGTCCCGGGCGAGATACACCACGGCAGAGGCGGGCTGACGATTCGGCTTCCGGGCCGGACGGAGTGGCGCAAGCGAACGAAGTAGTCCGGCGGGGAGGCGAGCACCTCCCCGCGCCCCGCTGCCTCCCCACGCCGACGGGAAGAAGCAGGCCGGAAATCCGGCGACGTTGTTCCTCTGCATGCCCCTCAGTGAAGAGCGACGCACGGAAGCGTCGCAGGAGGAAAGGGCATGCAGAGGTACTACACGACGAAAGAAGCGAGCGACTACTTGGGGATGACCCCGGAGGCGGTCCGCCGATTGATCCGCCTCGGCCGGCTCCGTGCGTCCCGCATCGGGAGCCGGCTGCGCGTGGACGAGGCCGCGCTGAACGAACTGCTCGAGGTCCGCCACGATACCTCGTCCGCGAATCGGCGGAACGGCGGGGTGTAGTCCGTGGACTCCACCGGAAATGCCGAGTTCTTCGGCACGCTGTTCTCGGCCGCGTCCCCCGACTGGTGGATCGAGCTCCGGGCGCTGCCCCGAGCGGGCGACCACTACCCCGTCCAGGACTTCTACCCCCGGGCCGAGGTCGCCGCACTGCTCGAGCGGGCCGGCTCGTTGGCGTCCGCGGGCTACGATGTGTACTTTGGCGTCCAACCCCGAGTCCGGAAGGGTGGCAAGGCCCAAGACGTCGCCGCAGTTCTTGCGCTCGTTGCCGACCTGGACTGGGGGCCCGGCAAGGCGTTTGTCGACATCAGCGCGGCCGTCTGTGCCCTCGAGGCGTTTCCAGTCCCGCCCTCGATCACGGTTCTCAGCGGCGGCGGCCTGCATTGCTACTGGCTGCTTAGCACTCCGGCCAAGGGGGCGGAGATGAAGGACGCGGTCGCTGTTGCGGGTCGGATCGCGGATTTCTTCGGCGTGGATGACGTGAGCGACCTTCCCCGGATCCTTCGCGTTCCTGGGACCAAGAACTGGAAGTTGCCCGAGCAGCCTCGGCCCGTAGAGCTGCAAGAGTGCTACCCCGACCGGAGATACGCCCTCTCGGACTTCGGCTTCCTTGCGGATCACTGCAAGGGCTGCGCCACCGATCTGGTGGCGTCTGGGAGCGGCAGTCGACCGGACGGATTCCCCGCCCAGTGGGCGATGGGGCAGGCGGTCGGTGAGACGGGACGGAACAACGCAGTCTTCCATCTCGGTCTGTGCTTGGTGCGTGGCGGCGCTTCGACGGAGGTGGTTCGGTCGGTCCTTCGTGCCGCCAACACGCGAATGTGCGTTCCGCCGCTTCCGGACGATGAGGTTCTCAAGATCGCCAAGTCCGTCGCGCACAGCAGGGCGGCTCAGGACGGCGCGACCACCTCGGCGACGATTCGCATCGTCCGGGCCAGTGAGATTCCCGATGTCGCCGACGAGGTCGGGTGGCTCGTCGAGGGGCTCTGGACTGAGGAGGGGCTCGGGGTCGTCGGCGGCGAGCCGAAGACGTTCAAGACGCTTCTGATGCTCGGCCTTGCGGTCGCCGTGGCCGGCGGCGGAAGCTTCCTGGGTCGCTCGGTTCCTTGCGCGGGCCCGGTTCTGGTGTACTGCGCTGAGGACCGCCTCCCGATCGTTCGGCAGCGACTCGCCCGCCTTGCCCGTGGAGCGGGCCTCGACCTCAGGAAGCTCGCGATCGACGTCATCGACGAACCCGTGCTCCGACTCGACGACCAGCACCAGCGAATGCGTTTCATGGATGTCGTGTCGCTGAGGCATCCGCGCCTTGTCGTTCTCGATCCCCTGCGGCGGTTGACCCGTTCGGACGAGAATGATGCTACCCAGATGTCCGACCTTCTGGGTTTCCTGCGGCTGCTCCAGCGTCAGGCCAAGTGCGCGGTCGCCATCGTCCACCACTTCAGGAAGTCCTCCGGCGATCCCCACGAGAGGAGGGCAGTGCGGCTTCGGGGGTCCGGTGACATCTTCGCCGCCGGCGACGTCTACTGGATGGTCGAGAGGTTGGCGGGTGGTGACCGCCGAGTGACTTTCGAGATGCGGGAGGTTCCGGAACCTGACCCGATCAACTTCAGGGTCGAGGACCCTGAGGGGCCCGACGGTGCCCCCGACCTCCGGATCGCGGTGATCGGCACCAGCGGCGACGTGATGGAGCAGCGAGTGCTCGAGGCGCTTGAGGGAGAATCTCTTGGCGCTCGGGCGCTGCGCGAAGCGGTCGGCGGTCGTGGCACCGAAGTCGACGCGGCCCGGGACCGCCTGCTGGCCAAGAACCGAATCGAGCTGGCGAAGGACGGGACGGGCAGGAAGTACCGGATCGTCGCGTTCGATGCGCACGGGGCCTGGTCGGAGGATCCGCCCGCGTGTCCCGAGTCCGATGACGTCCCGGACACGGACACCGGAATGAACCCGGAGAGCGGCATGGCGCCGATCGGTGTCCCCTCCTATGGGTCGGACACGAACGACTCGCCCGGAAACGACGACGGGAACGACTTCGGGGCGGTCGTGCCCTTCGCGTCTGCCGTGCTGCACCCGTCCGCTGGCGGATGGACCGCGGAGGACGACGATGACGGCTGACCGCCGCCGCACGGGAGGCGCCGACCTTCCGCAGCTGCTGACGCCCGCGGAGGTCGCCACCGCCCTCCGGACCTCGAGGAAGCAGGTCTACGCCATGGCCGAGCGGGTGCTGAGGGTCGGTGCCGGCTGGGGACGGATGCGTCCCGACGGCCGTCGTGACGGCGGTCGTCTCGGAGTCGGGAATCGAAGAAGCTACGTCGGCTGTCGGTCCGGCGACCGAGGTCTTCGGGCCAGCATCTGCAGTGCGGATTCGCTGCTGCGCAATGGAGCCATTGAGGAGGACAGCGGAGGTGCTCCGTGAACTCGAGCCTCCACGATGCACGCGGCATGAGGCACTTGCTTGCGCCCCTCGACGAAAGGCAGGGGGGCGTGACCGATCCCGGGTCAGTCGATTCCGGCCACGCGACCGACGCCGAACTGGCGGAGGTCCACAGCGAGCCGACCGGCCTCAGAGATGCCGGCGTCGGTGGCTGCCCCCCCGTGCTGACGGTGGACGAGCTGGCGGCGTTGCTCCGCACGAACCGGAAGACCATCTACGAGTCCGTCCGGCTGGGGAAGATCCCGGGCGTACGCCGCATGGGTCGTTCGATCCGAATCCACCGGGACACCGTGTTACGATGGCTCGCAGAAGGCCAAGGTCGCGTCTCGCGCCGGAGAGGTGCCGGATGACCGTGAGACGCGAGAAGCGCCGCGACCCGGCGACGGGCACGGTGAGGGGGTTCTGGATGATCGACGTGGTCTGGCTTCATCCGGACGGCCGCGAGCAGAGGGTCAGGCGGGTTTCGCCCCTGCAGACCAAGCGGGGAGCGATGCAGCACGAACACCAGATCCGCAGCGCCCTGCTCGCCGGAACGTTCGGAAGAAAGGAGGTGGTCGAGCCACCGCGGCTGGCCGAGTTCGCCGACGAGTTCCTGTCGAACTACGCCTCGGTCCACAACAAGGCGTCGGAGGTTTCGAACAAGGAGAGCATCCTCCGCGTGCATCTCGTGCCGCGCTTCGGGCGGCTCCGCCTGTCCGAAATCAACACGCACCGAATCGATCGGTTCAAGGCCGACAAGCTGCGGGCCGGGATGTCGAAGAAGAGGTTGAACAACGTCCTCGCCGTCCTGCACACGCTGCTCGCCGTCGGCCAGAGGTGGGAGAAACTGGACCGGGTGCCGCCGGCCGGTCTGCTCAAGACGGAGAAGGGCAAGTTCGACTTCCTCGACTTCGAGGAGGCCGAGCGTCTGGTCGCCGGTGCCGACCCCGACGACCGCACGCTCATCCTGACCGCGCTCCGCACGGGGATGCGGATCGGGGAGATCCGGGCGCTGCGGTGGGAGAACGTCGACCTCGTCGCCCGCCGCATCTATGTCCGACAGTCGGTCTGGAAGAACCAGGTCGGCACGCCCAAGAGCGGCCGGGACCGGGTCATTCCGATCTCGGATGCCCTGCTCGAGGCGCTCCGGACGCACCGGCATCTTCGGGGGCCGTACGTCTTCTGCCGCGAGCGGGGCGCGATGATGACGAAGGAACAGTTCAAGCACCCGCTCTGGCGAGCCTGCAGGCGGGCGGGGCTACGACGGATCGGCTGGCATGCGCTTCGCCACACGTTCGCGTCGCACCTCGTCATGAGGGGCGTGCCGTTGAAGGTCGTACAGGAACTGCTCGGGCATACCACCATCCAGATGACGATGCGCTACTCGCACCTCGCGGAGGGCGTGACCAGCGAGGCGGTGAACCTTCTCGACGATCCGGCACCGGTCTACCGGAAGGCGAGCGGCATGGCCGCTTCGGACGAGGCCGTTGCGGGCGACGTGGGAGAGGGCGAGCGGGCGCCAACCGAGCAGGCGAACGGCAACGGGACGGCAATCGGAGTAGTGCCTTCCAGTAAGTGTGGAGAACCAAACTAGAAAAGTAGTGGAGGCGCCGGGAGTCGAACCCGGGTCCGGATGGATTCCACGGGGAGCGCTACGTGCGTAGTCGGCCGTTTTCGTCACGCAGGGGACTCCGACCGACGGGATTCCCTTGCGCCATTCCGGTAGATCTCGTCCCCCGAGTCCCGGACGTCCCGGGGAACCAGCCTGCTTTGATTGCGCCAGTCAGGGAGCCACAGGCGGGGCCGCCCCTGAATGACGTCCGGTCGGACTAAGCCGCCAGAGCGTAGTTGCTATTGTTCGCAGCTACAAGAATGCCGCGTTGTTACGGGGTCGCGACGCCCCGGCACGCTCTCCCTCGCTTCATTCCACCCGTCGAAACCGTATCGCCCCCAAGTCGGGGTCGGAAGCGTCGACGTCACGCGCTCCCGAAGTCCACGCTGCTCCCGGCCACCACGGCCCGAAGCCCGCCCAATATAGGCCCCGACCCCCCGACTGGCAAGCGCCGACTCCGGCCGCACGTCCTCCGGCACGCTCGGACGAACAGCGGCGTCGCGAACCGCAGGCCGACCGTCAGGACGGTCACGATGGCCAGCGCCAGGACCGTGCTCGAGGCGGCGGCGCGCCACCCCAGCTGCTGGGTCAGGGCGGCGAAGGTCGCCAGGCAGGGGACGTAGAACGTCACGAAGAAGGTGTGGCAGAAGATCTGCGGGACGGACATCACGGCGGCGACGTCGGTCGCGATGTCCGCGGCTTGGGCATTCCCCGGCCCGGCGTGCTACGCTGTCGATCGGAAGGAACCACAGGAGGGCACGATGGGGCACCGACGAGCGACAGGGATCGAGCGATGGGCGTCGGCCGTTCTGCCGGTGCTGCTGGTTCTGGGCTGCACCGAGTCCAACCCGTTCTACCAGGGCGGGGACGGCACGGGGAGCGACACCGGCCGCGACGGGCACGCCGACGGCACGATCCTCATCGACTGCGGCTTCGACCCGCACTGCGGCGGGACCTGCGCCACCGACGCCGACTGCGGTCCGAATCTCTACTGCGGCAGCGGCTGGCGCTGCCAGGCGGAATGCACGCCCGGCGGCTCCGAGTGCGGTACCGGCTGGAGCTGCGTCCACGGCCGCTGCACCGAGGACTGCCCCAGCATCATCGTCGATCTCACACCGGTCACGCCGACCGTGATGCTGCTGATCGACCAGTCGGGGAGCATGACCGAGGACTTCGGCGGCACGAACCGCTGGGACGCCGTGGACGAGGCGCTGACCGACCCCGCCACGGGGGTGCTGCCGGCGCTGGAAGACGACATCGTCTTCGGCGCCAGCCTGTACACCAGCCACAACGGGTCGCTCGGCGGCGAGGCGTGCCCGCTGCTGGAGACCGTGTCCCCGGCGCTGGGCAACGCCGACGCGATCGACCGGCTGCTGCGCGACAACAACCCGGACGGCGACACGCCGACGGGGGAGGCGGTCACGGCGATCACCGCGCTGCTCACCGCGACGCCGCCGGGCCCGGGCGAGGGGCCGCGGGTGATCGTGCTGGCGACGGACGGCGAGCCCGACACCTGCGCGGTGCCGAACCCGCAACGGGGCCAGGACGAGTCGATCGCCGCGGTCCAGGCCGCCTACGCCGCGGGTCTGCGGACCTTCGTGCTCAGCGTGGGCAGCGACGTGGGCGCCGCCCACCTGCAGGACCTGGCGAACGCGGGCGCCGGGCTCCCGATCGACGGGCCGACCGACGCACCGTACTACGTCGCCGACGATCCGGACGAGCTGGCCGCGGCGTTCGACGAGATCACCCGCCCGCTGCGCACCTGCACCTTCACCCTCGACGGCGACGTCGACCCGGCCGAGTGGGCCGACGGCGACGTGCGCCTCGACGGCGTCCCGGTGCCCTACGACGACCCCGACGGCTGGGTGCTGACCGACGCGCATACGCTCGAGCTGCAGGGCGCCGCCTGCGACGCGTTCCTCGGGCCGACGACGCCGGTGCTGGCCGCCGAGTGGCCCTGCGGCACGATCATCACGTAGCTTCCGGGCGGCCGGGCGGGACGCGCCCCGGGCCGGGACGAGCAGGACGGCATCGCCGACGACGAGAGGACGCGTCCGCTGCGCCGGCACGCTCAGACGAACAGCGGCAGCGCGAACCGCAGGCCGACCGTCAGGACGGTCACGATGGCCAGCGTCAGGACCGTGATCGACGTGGCGGCGCGCCAGCCCAGCTCCTTGGCCAGGGCGGCGTAGGTCGCCAGGCACGGCACGTAGAACGTCACGAAGAAGGTGTAGCCGAAGATCTGCGGGACCGACATCACGGAGGCCACGTCGGTGGTGCCGACGGCGGCGAACAGCAGCACCAGCGCCAGCTCCTTGCGCATGATCCCGAACACCAGCGTCACGCCGACGGCGGCCGGGAAGCCGAGGAGCCCGCTGGTGTACGGCGCGAGGAAGTCGTTGAGCGGCCCGGACCAGTGGTAGTGGTCGATGACCTCGAGCACGACGCTGCCGAGGATCAGGATCGGCCAGGCGATGACGACGAACTCCTTGAGCCGGAACCAGGTCTTCTGGGCGAGCGCCTTGAGGCGCGGGACGCGGTAGCGGGGCAGCTCCATGATCAGCCCGGGGCTCTCCTCGGGGAGCGCCTTGGACATCACCCAGCCGACGAGGCCGAGCAGCGCGAGGTTGACGACGTAGACGAAGACCGCGGCCTGCATCGAGATGAAGAACCCGATCAGGCCGAAGATGATCGTCATCCGCGCGGAGCAGGGGATGAGGGTGGTCAGGGTCGCCGTGATCAACCGGTCGCGGCGCGACTTGAGGATCCGCGTGGCCAGCACGCCGGGCACCGAGCAGCCGTAGCCCATCAGGATCGGGACGACGGACATCCCGTGCAGCCCGATGCGGTGCATCAGGTTGTCCATCAGGAACGCGATCCGCGGCAGGTAGCCGGTGTCCTCGAGCAGCGCCAGGGCCACGAAGAACGGCAGGAGGTACGGGACCACGATGCCGATCCCGCCGCCGAACCCCGCGACGACGCCGTGGACCACGGCGTACCCGAGCGACCCGGCCGGCAGCTGCCCGCCGAGCCAGTTCTCGAGCCGCTCGAACCACCCGAGGAACAGCGGTTCGACCGCGCTGCCGGCCCGGAACACCAGCAGGAACGTCCCGGCGAGCACGGCGACCAGGATCAGGTAGCCGAGCACCGGGTGCATCAGCAGTCCGTCGAGCCGATGGCGCAGGCTGCGGCGCGGCGCGGGCCCGACCCGCGCGACCGACTCGAACAGCTCGAAGGCCAGGTTGTGCCGCACCGCCGACATCACGAACTCGGCCCGCTGCTCCGTCGCCGCCTCGAACTCCGCCAGCCGCGCCGCCACCGCCTCGCGGTCCGCCGCCGTGAGGTGGGGCTCGAGCCGCCGGCGGACGCAGCCGTCGCACTCGAGCAGCTTGATCGCGACGAAGCGCGGGGCGAGGCGATGGGGCAGGGCGCGGTCGCCGAGCAGTTCGGTCAAACGCGCGAGCAGCCGTTCCACGTGCGCCGGTCCCGGCAGCACCTCGGGCACCAGCCGCTCCCGGCCCGCGCGGAGCGCCGCGCGGAACAGCTCGAACACCCCCTCGCCGCTGCGGCCGACGGTTTCCACGACGGGGACTCCGAGCGTCCGGGCGAGCCTGCCGGCGTCGACCGTCACGCCCTTGCGCCGCGCCTCGTCGGTCATGTTGAGCGCCACGACCAGCGGCCGCCGCAGCTCGGTGAGCTGCAGGGTCAGCTCGAGGCTGCGGGCCAGCACCGAGGCGTCGACGACGTTGATCAGGACGGTGTCGTCGGGGGCCTCGAGGATGTGCTCGACGGCGGGGTCGCCGGCGTCGTCCGAGACCTGCAGCGAGTAGATCCCCGGCAGGTCGATCACGTCGATCCGCTCGCCGTCCAGCTCGGCCGAGCCGTGGGTGTGCTCGACCGAGGAGCCCGGGGCGTTCGTGGAGAGCGACTTGTAGCCGACGACGGCGTTGAAGATGGTGCTCTTGCCGGAGTAGGGCTGGCCGACCAGCACCAGCTGCATGGGTCAGTCCTTCTCGACCATGATCTTCTCGGCCAGCTGGTAGCCGATGGCGACCTCGGTGTCGCCGTGGGCCACCAGCAGCGGTCCGTGGAGCGGCGAGCGCCGGAGCAGCTCGACCGTGTGGCCCACGTCGAGCCCCAGGTTCATCAGGTTGAGCACGGCGCCGCGGCCGGCGTCGATGCGGACGATGCGTACGCGATCCCCCCGTCGGCACTCCACGAGCCTGACGGTCATGCCTCGTCCTCCGGCGGCGCCACCAGCACCGCCCGCGCTTCCTCCCCGCTCAAGCGCAGCTCGAATCCACCCAACCGAACCTCGACCCGCTCGCCCCCCGCCGTCACCCGCACGACCTCGAGCGGCACGTCGGGCAACAGGCCGGCGTCGAGCAGTCGGTCCCGCAGGGCGCCGTCGGCCGCGATGCGGCGCACGTGCACCCGGACCCCGGCCCCCAGCGACGCCAACGCCACCGCCCGCCGCTCCGCCTCCCGCGGCTGCCGCCGCAGGGGACACTCCTTGCCGTCGCACCCCGCCGGCCCGTGCCGCGCCACCGAGCACCCGTGGAACAACTCCAGGAACCGCGCGCCCTCGGGACAGTTGTGCACGAACTCGATGAACCGCACCAGGTAGTCCATCCCGCCCGGCGACAGGCTGTGCTCCATCGCGCACGCGTCCGCCGCCGCCGACTCCGCCGGCATCCGCAACACCCGCTCGAAGAAGTTCCGCAACGCCTCGTGCCGCGAGAAGACCCGCTGCGCCTCCCGCTGCCCGCGCGGCGTCAGGTCGATGTACTCCCGCTTCTCGTACCGGATCAGACCCAGCTCGGCCAGCCGCCGCATCGCCGGCGTCACCGATGCCGCCCGCACCCGCCGCGCCCGCGCGATGTCCCGCACCCGCGCCACCTTCTGGTCGCGCACCAGCTCGTAGATCGTCTCCAGGTAGTCTTCCAAGGCGCCGCTCAACTGGTCGGCGGAAGTCATCTTGTAGATAGCTCTACCAAGTGAAACGAAGTCTGTCAACAAGGAAATCGGCCATCGGCACCCGCGCGCGAGGGCACCGCGTCGGGTCACGGAACCGGATCGGTCGCTGGAGACTTGTTCTTATCTCACGAAGTGTTGCGCCGCTATCTCTCAGGTCTGTTCTTGGGTGATCGGTGGGGTTGCGGGGTCGAGCGTCCGGGCGATGGCGACGAAGGCTTCGACCGGATGTTGTTCGGGGCGGTGGTCGAGTCGGACGGAGGGCAGGCCGTCGAGGCGGGCCAGTTCTTCGGGAGTGAGGCCGCCGTGGCGCAGGGCGTTGCGCAGGGTCTGCCGGCGGTGGCCGAAGGCGGCGATGACGGCGCGACGGAAGGCGGGGCGGAGGCTCGGCGGGCAGAGCGGCTCCGGGCGCGGCTCGAACAGCACGACGGCGGAGTCGACCTTGGGAGGCGGATGGAACGCGCCGCGGGGCACGCGGAGCAGCTTGCGGGCGGTCCACGCGGCGGAGCAGAGCACGGTGAGCGCGCCGTAGTCGCGGTTGCCGGGGACGGCGACGAGCCGTTCGGCGACCTCGAGCTGCACGAGGAACACGACGCGGTCGGGGGGCGGGTCGGCGTCGAGGGCGGCGCGGACGAGCAGGCCGGTGAGGTGGTACGGGATGTTGCCGGCGACGGCGAGAGGGCGGGGCAGTCCGAGCGCGCCGAAGTCGAGGTGGCGGGCGTCGCCGTGGCGGATCTCGACGTGAGGCCGGTCGGCGAAGGCGGCGGCGGCGGCCGCGGCGAGGATCGGGTCGGCCTCGACGGCGAGGACGCGGGCGGCGCGGCGGGCCAGCTCGACGGTCAGGGCGCCGGTGCCGGGTCCGAGCTCGACGACGGACCAGGCGGGGTCGGGGACCGCGGACAGGGCGATCCGCTCCAGCTTCCCGCGGTCGGTGAGGAACGACTGGGAGAGGGAGCGTCGGGGGCGCAGTCCGAGCGACCGCAGGACGGCGCGCGGGTCATCGGGAGGCGGCGTCGGCGGGGTCAACCTGGGTTCCGGGGGTGGGTCCGGGGTCAGCCGGAGGTTGGGCAGATCCCCTCGAGGCAGTCTTCGGGCGCGGGTGCGCAGGCGGTGAAG
>CAZMRP010000069.1:0-12738 GCA_964568275.1 uncultured Myxococcales bacterium | reverse complement strand
ACTAGGTCCCATGTAGGTCGGTGATCCTGGCAGGTACGCGGGATCGGTCGGATCAGCGGCAAGGAAATCCAAGCACGATCTGCCTGGCGACCCAAGCCGCTCCTGGAGTCCATCGATGTCCCCCGCGATGCCCATCACCCTGCCGACGCAATGTAACATATTGTGGTTTCCACGACACCGCAAGGGCGAGGGCGGCGCTTCGCGGAAGACTCACGACTCGACGGGGGCGGAAGGCCGGAACACCCTGCGGATCGTGGTCGAAGGCGGACTACGTTGGCGCGCTGGGCCGCGGCCTTGGCGGCAAGCTCGTCGCGATGGCCGGGCTTGAGGAGCCCGAGGTCGACGAGCGCGTCGAGAAGCTCGGTGAGGGTGGGGGTCCGCGGGGCGGCCGCGGTGTTCGTCGGTGACGGCATTCTGCCTCCGCCGGAAGTCCGGTCTGCCCCGCGATCCTGGCCGACCGCAGAGGAGCCGTCAACCGTCGGTTGCGGGCGTCTTGCCGGCGCGAACCAGACCGGGCGGTTGCAGCCGTCGAAGCCGCAGGTCCGAGGGCCGCGTCGGGACGACGCCTTGACAGGACTTCGCTGGAAACGGAAGATGATGCACGAGATGTGGCGGACGCAAGGAGCGTCGGGGAATGGGCGATTCTCGCCTGTGCGAGCGACCGACTGCGTGAAGAGGGGTGGCTGCCGGGAGAGGTGACTGGCGTAGGGGAGTGTTTTGGCGTTGTTTGCGGGCGAGGTTCTTGACCAGAAGTACCGCATCGTTCGGTTGGTCGGCGAGGGCGGTATGGGGGCAGTCTACGAGGCCGAGCACACGTTCCTCGGTAAGCACGTGGCGATCAAGGTGCTCGCGGCCGATTTCGCCGGGGACGCCGACGCAATCAGGCGCTTCTACCGTGAGGCCCAGGCCGCTGCCCGCATCGGCCACGAGAACATCTGCGAAGTGAGTGACGTAGGGCAGACGAGTGCCGGCTTGCCGTACATCGTGATGCAACTGCTTCAGGGCAGGACCCTCTCGGTGACCATCGCGGAGAGTGCACCGTTGCCCGTCGGCCGGGTGGTCGACATCGCAAGCCAGGCGTTGGAGGCGCTGGGTGCCGCACACGCGGCCGGGATCGTCCACCGCGACATGAAGCCGGACAACATCTTCCTGACGCGTGTCGCTGGGCGCGACGACTTCGTGAAGCTGCTCGACTTCGGGATATCGAAGGTGCGCGTCGCCGGGGCGAAGACGAAGCTGACCCAGGACGGCACGATCATGGGGACGCCGCAGTACATGTCGCCCGAACAGGCACGGGGCGAATCAGACGTGGATGGACGGGTCGACATCTGGGCCGTGGGCGTGATTCTGTTCGAGATGCTGACGGGACGGATTCCGTTCGACGGCGAGAACTACAACAAGATCCTGTTTCATGTGCTGGCAGCGCCGATTCCTGGTGTTCGCTCGCTGCGTCCCGGCATCTCCTCCGAGGTCGAGGCCGTCGTTCTGCGCGCGATGGAACGGGACCTCGACCGCAGATTCAATACGGCCAGGGAACTCGCGGATGCGCTCCAGTCCGCCTGGATGGGCAGTGCAGAATCCGGATTCGCCGTGCGCGGTACGGTCTCGGTGCCGTCCGCGGCGGCCGACGAGGCCACGGAGTTGGCCCCGGCACAGATGCTGGTGCAGGTCGGTCGGAGTGCGGCAACCGGTTCGCCGGCCGCTCAAGGGTCAGGTCCGCAACGCAAGGCGGTTCGGACCCCGACCGAGACGGGACCAACCTTGCCCCACATGCATGTCGTGGGGCGACCGTCCTCCCATGCCACTCCCGCGGGGTCGAGCGGAGTGTCGACGGCTCCGCAGACTCGGTCCCCGGACGGCTTTCGGGATGGTCGCCCCACGTCGGCAGTCGCCACGCCCGGCGCGACCCAAGCGTTGCCGACGATGGCGGAGCCGGCCAAACAGCGTGCGCGCCGCCCGCTAGCGATCGCACCGATCGTGGTACCGGCGACCATCCTGCTCGCCAGCGTCGTCTTGCTGGTCGTGAAGTTCGGCGGCTCCGACGGCGACGATGGGCAATCGCCGGAGAGCGACGTGGCGACCGTCGCGGTCACCGATGTGGCAGCACCCGACTCGGTCGAGCGGACGCCTCCACCGCTCCTGTCTCCGGCTTCGGTTGACGCAGGGGTTGGACTCGCCGTCGATGCCGGATCCGAGCGGCCCGGTGAGGTTGCGGCGATCGAACCCGACGTATCGATAGGGGCAGACGAGGGTCTCTCGACCGTTGCCGTGGCCTATGGCGGGGAGCCATCCGAGCCCGTCAAGCTCACGTCGGAGGCAGGAACCACGGTTCGAGACTCGGGCACTCGTCGACCGCCTGCGCCGCCTGCGCCGCCGCCTCCGCCGCCACCACCGCCCCCGCCTGCGGACGCCACGACTGGCCCGCCGCCCGGGATGGGAACGTTGTCGGTGGTCACCGTGCCATGGACTGAAGTGCTGATCGATGGCGCGAGCGTCGGCCGTGCCCCATTCCGCGACCGCAACGTGACTGCCGGACCGCACCGAATCACCTTCATCAACGAAGGCCAGGGAATCAGGCACGAGGAGCGGATGGTGATCACCGAAGGCCGCAACACCGAGATTCGGCGAAACGCCCAGCAGATGGGAGCCTCGGTGGTCAGCCGCCCGGATGCGGGCGCGGCGGTTTCGGCCGATGCTGGCGTGCCAAGGGACGTAGGCATTACCATTCGCCGGCGGGATGCACGGTGAGGGGTGACGATGATGAAACGGCTCGCTTGGATGTGGTTCGTGGGAGTCGTTGGCATGGCCGTGCCTGCTGCGGCGCAACTGAGCCCGGAGCAGGTTGCCGAAGCGACGCGACTGTTCGACGAGGGCGTCGCCGCGACCGACCGCGGAGACTTCGCCGCGGCGGAGCGGGCCTTTGCCGCGGCCTACGCCATCGACCACGACCCGGACACCCTGTACAACATTGGGATGTGCCGCAAGGCGCTGCTGGACCTGCCCGGGGCCGCCAACGCGTTCCGCGAGTACGTCGCTGGCAGGGGTGGCCAACTCTCTCCGGATGAACAGGCCGAGTTCGACGCGATCCTCGCCGAGCTTGCGCCGCAGATTGGCCGCCTCGTGGTCGAGATCCACGAAACCGGCGCCCGGGTTCGGGTTGATGGCACCGAGATCGGCGCGAGCCCCTTGGCAGGCTGGTACGCCGTGAGCCCGGGGGCCCACCGAATCGAGGTGCAGAAAGACGGATTCGATTCGTTCCGGTCGGACGTCACGGTTGCCGCCGGTGAGACGCTGCCGGTGCCCGCTGCGTTGACCCGCGTGGCTGGGACCCCACCACCACCTCCTCCACCTCCTCCTCCCCCACCTCCACCGCCCGGCATTCCTGAAGCTGAACCTGAGCCTGACGACGGAAGCTTGTCACCTTGGTTCTGGACCTGCGTCGGGGTCGCCGGGGCCTCGGCGTTGACGATGGCCATCACGGGCGGGTTGACGCTGAAGTACAATGACGACTTCGAGGCCAGCGGCCGGACCGACGCGGACTCGAGGGACGCGGCGCTGACGTTGCGAACCACGACTGACGTCTTCTTGGGTATCGGCCTGGCCGCGGTCGTGGCGGGAACCGTGCTGTTCTTCGTTCCGACCGGCGACGAGTCGCAGGACGAGGCGGGTCCTGGTGTCGCCTTTGCTCCCTCCGTCGGTGGACTGGCGCTGGTTTGGTAGGGATTGTCCAAAGGATCCGCGGCGTTGTCGGTTGGACGGCGCTCGTCGCCCTTCTCGCCGGTTGTTCTCTTGTCGTTGACATTGCGGACTTGGCCCAGCGGGATGCCGATGCCGGAGACAGGCAAGACAGCGACACCGCGGCTGACATCGATCACGGCACGGAGGTTGTTGTCGACGCCGAGACCGAGGCCGAGGTCGGGGCCGACGGCGATACTGATGCGGACAGCGACGCTGATGCGGACGCCGTCGGTGATGCGGACGGTAGCGCGGACGGCGACGCAGATTCAGACGCTGATGCGAGGACTGAGGACGGCGGCGTGGACGCGGACGACGGCGACGCCCCTGATCCCGACGCCGATACGGATGTGGCCCACGAGGACATCGTCGAGGTCGACGTTCCCTCGGACGGTGGCCTGTGCGGGACCGGTGGCACGGCCAGGATGTGCGAGCCGACCGAGACCTGCTGTCTGGGCACTTGCGTCGATACCACCACGGATCTGGCCAACTGCGGCGGCTGCGGCAACATCTGCGACACCGCCGTCGCCGACCGGTGCGTCGCGGGTGGGTGCCGGTGCGGGTCGGACACCGCGTGCCGCAGGCTCGGGTCGATATTCCCCTGCATCCTCGGCGACCCGACGGGGCCGCAACTGTGCTGCGATGCTGTTTGCCGGCTGGTGACCGCCACCGACTGCGGTCTCTGCGGCAACGTCTGTCCCAGCGGCACCTGCAACGGCTCGCTGGTGGCGCTGGGCGACCGTTGCCTGTTCTTCTGCTCCTGACCGGTCGCGCCGTTGGAGGCCGGGGGCGTCATGAACGGGTCGTGCAGAAGGATGGGTACGGATGGGACCACGCCGGCGGAGGGGCGGCGGGCGGTTGCACGCGGGACGATCGGTTGGCTCGGTCGACCAGACGAGAGTCAAATTAGGATCGTCGGGCAGCCGTGCGTGGCGCGGACGGTGCCGCCGGCCAGGATCGTATCGCAGGCAGGGCCGTAGAACTCGACGGTGTCGTCGTCGAGGTAGTCCCACCCGTTCCGGCGACCGGAATCGCGGGGGACCAGCGTGTCGACATCCCGCTCTTCGCGGACATGGAGGTTGACGAGCGTCGGATCCGTCTCGGGACCCATGTGCAGGTCGAAGGTGCAGGAGACGACGATCGTCTCCATGATCTCCTCCAGCGTTGACAGGATTGATGTCGTCTCCTCGGCCGGGTAGAAGTGCTCGGTGCCGCCGTGGATCGCCATGTTGTTCAGGACGACGCGATCGCCGTCGGCGAAAGACCCGAGCGCCATGACGTAGGTTGCGATCCCGGCGCCCGAGAGCGCATCCAGCGCGGCGTAACTGGCAGCCTCGTCCAGGCAAAGTTCAGGAATGCCGGCGCAGCCGCTCTCAGTGTCGAGGCACGTGCAGGTTGCCGGATCGAGCGACGAGTTGCAGTTCGGCACGCCGTCGGTCACCAGCAGCACGTACCGCGTGTGCCCGGTGGGCGTCGACATGAGACATGAACGGACGTTATCCAGCGTGGCGGATGTGGGGGTGCTACCGCATGTCCTGATCCCCGCCAGCGCGGTCTGGATCTCGGGGAAACGTAGTGGTCCCGGCGGCACCTGGATCGTCTCCGGCGCAGAGCACTCGGTCGCCGGGGCAATCATCCGGCACTCGTTAGACCCGACGGTGGATGGGAAGGGCATCAGACCGAACCAGATCCGGTCGTCGGAGGCGTCGACCACCGTGTTGACGGCGTTCTTCAGCGGGTTGAGAGTCAGCGCCATCGAGCCACTGCGGTCCATGACGATCAGCACGTCGGAGGAGACGACGAAGTCGACCGGCAGATCCTCGGTCAGGCAAACCATGTCCGGGCCGTAGTCGGCAACATCGGCCCCGTCAGCGTCCTCCGGCAGACTTGTCTCATCCTGGAAGTCAGGCGTTGTGTCCAAGTCTGCGATGTCGTCCGCGGTCTCGGCTGAGTCGGGTTCGAGGATGTCGGCATCGTGTGCATCCTCGGCGTGCGAGGTTTCCCGCGTATCGGGTGCAAGATCGCGGATCTCGGCAATCAGGGAGCAGCCCGCACCAACTTCCAGTGCCAGAGCGACGAGAAAGAGCCGTGATGCGTGCGCGTCCATGACCTCAGCCTCCTCGAACCACCGGTTCCGCCCCAAAGATACCATGCCAAGCCGCGCGAGTCGTCGAGGATGTGCGACGGGCAGTGACGCCGACACGCTCGCAAGCTCTACGGTCGCCCGTCGCTCGGGTAGCGCTCGAGGGACCACTCGTCCCATGTCGCGTCGTCGATCCCGCCGGCGGCGGTGATGACGCGGTAGAGGCGGGCGGCGGCGCCGCGTGGTGATCCTCACGGACCGCGGCTTCCGTCGCGTCAGTTGGGTGAAGCTGCTGCTGGAGTGCCAGCTCGACTTCGTGGCTCGGCTGATGACGGACGTGCTGGTGCGCTGCGGTGCCGCCGAGAACTCGCGGCCGCTGAGGTCCTTTGTCCTGCAGCCGGGCGAGATGGTCGATCTCGGTGCTGTCGAACTCAGGGAAGACCGCGCCCTGAAAGTCCGGGTCGTCGGCATCTGGACCCACGGTCAGCGGGAGCCGTGGTGGATCGCCACCAGTTTGCCCGTCGGCGTGGCGGAAGTCGCTTCCTGGTACGACCGCCGGATGGGCGTCGAGGAGCAGTTTCGGGACAGCAAGGGCTGCCGGTACGGCGTACAGATCTACTGGACGGCCTTCGAACAACCCGAGCGCATCGGTCGGCTCTTCGTGCTGGTCGGCACGGCCCTGACGGTGTGGACGATCGCCGGGCTGGTCGTGGCCACTGCCGATCCGACGGCCCGCCTCCCGCACAAGGTCAAGGGCCCGCGACGCTCGTACGTGACGATCGGTCATCAAGCGATGGCGGCGATGGGCTACGACGACGAGGACCTCGTCGTCCAAGCCCTTGCCTATCTGCGCGAACATCCACCCGCGGTCGAACGCCGCCGGCTCGGCCGCGACCTACGACTCGTGAAACCAAGGCTCTGCCTGACCTGTCCCACAGGGACCGACAATACGTGAGGCACGGTCAGGACGACGCTGTGCTTGCCTGCCGCCATACACCCTGCTACCGTACCGCCGTAGCACTCGCACGACATGCGAGACCAGACCGCGACCGAGACGCGGTGTCGACCGGAGGGCGGGATTTCGTGAGATTCCGCAGATTCGTCGCATGCTCGATGATCGTCGTCCTGAGTTCGACGGCAGAGGGACAATCCAGAGAGACTGCACCCGAGGGCGGCAAGGAAATCCAAGCACGATCTGCCTGGCGACCCAAGCCGCTCCTGGAGTCCATCGATGTCCCCCGCGATGCCCATCACCCTGCCGACGCAATGTAACATATTGTGGTTTCCACGACACCGCAAGGGCGAGGGCGGCGCTTCGCGGAAGACTCACGACTCGACGGGGGCGGAAGGCCGGAACACCCTGCGGATCGTGGTCGAAGGCGGACTACGTTGGTGGCGAGCGCGCGCGCCTCCGCGACCCGCTCAACCACCTTCTGCTCGTACCGCTCCTGGGTCTTGAGGCGCGCTTCCTCGCGCCGCTGGAAGCAGCGGGCCCGCGAGGCGTACTGCCAGACGCGGTTGCGCGACACGCCGTACCGGGCGCCCAGGTCCGCGAGGGAGGGGAACTTCGTCGCGACGCACCCGGTCTTCGGGCTGGTGACCGCCTCGCCGAACACGAGCAGCCGATCAACCTCGTCCCACGGCACGACCGGCGCGTCCGCCTTCCGCGGCCGCCCGCGCGGTCGTCGAGGCTTGTCGGGCGGGGCAGGAGCGTCCATCGCCGAGAGTATATGGACCCTCCATATGGGCGTCAATCCCGAAGAACCACGCGGATGTGCGACGTCCGAGAACACTCGAGAAGACGCGACGGTGCGGCCTGCGCGCTACCCCTCGACCACGACCGCCCGTCTCCGCCACGCCAAAGGCGGCGATGCCGAACTGGTTACTCGCTTGGGGGAGCGACGCATCGGAATCCTTGCCTCCGATCGCGCGTCTCGATCCCTCCCCCATGATTCACGAACGACGTGATCATCTGATTCGGGTATCGCCATGATGTTGAACCACAGATCACCTTCGTGGCAGGGTCCCCGATGGGTCCATCGGGACCCCAAGGATCAATGCAACCCGCGGCGCAGTTTGTCGCCCACCACTCGTAGTAGCCCTCCGCACCGAACCAGTCGTACGTCCACTCCTCCACGTTGTCCGCAAGGTCCAAGACTCCGTAGGGCGATGCCCCCGCGGGCAGGCTTCCCGCCCTATGGGTCAAACCGGGCCGCGCCGTATACGTGGGGTCGCACCCATCGAACTCCGCCTGGTCACAGCGTGGCTCATCGTTGCCCCACGGATAGACACGCTGGTCCTCGGGACCGCACGTGTCTGGCGCAACGACCTCGCAACCCCCACGCGCCGCCTTCTCCCACTCGGCGGTGGTCGGTAGCCTGCCCCGACGCCACCCGCAGTACTTGTCGGCGTCGAGCCACGAGACGTAGATGACGGGGTAGTCGGCGTAGTCGGGGTTGTCGTAGTAGCTGTCGCGCCCCACGGCAGAGAAGTCGCTCGGCGGATCGCAGATCGCCCCGGTCACGCACGCGGAATACGCTGCGTTGGTGACCTCGGTGCGGTCGATGCAGTAAGCCGACAACGTGACCAGCGTTGGGAACGGCAAGCCTGGGCAGTAGTCCGCCGCCGCCGGCTCATGGCCGTTGCAGCCCATGAAGAATGGTCCGGCCAGAACCAGTGCCATTCCGGCCGGACATGCCCCGCCGTCGGATTCTGTGACGTCGGTGTCTGCGCCCTCGGAGTCACGGCCGTCGGGCGCCACGTCGAGTTGAACATCAGCGTCATCATCCGGCGGGGACGAGGTGTAGCAAGCCATCGCCACCACGAAGGCGATGGACGCACCCAAAGCGAGGACGACGTGCAGGCGGACCATCGATTTCATGGCTCGTTCGGATCCGGCGGAGGCACGGGAACATCAAAGGACCAGACATCCTCGCCACCGAAGGTCACTTCAGTCACGACGTTGCGGTTGATCCTTGCTGCGGGACTGCCGCCAGCGGTTGCCGTGAAGTTGTGAGGCGACCCGCCGATCGCCTCGCTTCCGGAGCAAACTCCGCCAGCGGAAATCGACGGACACATGTTGTACAGAGAAACGGCCATCCTGTTGGTCGTTCCCGTCGGGACGGAATAGACGATGACCGATCCATCCGGGCTGAAGCCGGCATACGTCAGCCACCAGTCGCCGCCGCCGATCACCCAGACGCTCCCGCACCCTACGCAGACGTCGTTCGACAGGTGGTTGCCGAGATAGTACACCTTCCACGAGAAACGGTTGGTGCTGTCCAGGATGTACGACATCGCAGCGAAACTGCGACAATCGCCAGTTGCGCCGGTGGGGTCGAACCAGACGCCGCCCCGGCCACCCAGGATGTCGAAGTAGTCAGAGATGAGGGTCGTTCCGCCGACACGAACGCTGTACTCGCAGTGGTTGGGCGCAGCAACCGGAGTGCAATCGTGGATTTCGAGGGTCACCGTCCGAGCAGTGCCGTCGACGGTGGTCGAACAGGTCCAGGTATCTTCGGTCTGCTTTTCGTCTCCGTCCCGGAAGTACCTGAAAGTGCCATCCTTCCGACCGGTGGGCACGAAGTCCAGATGGCAATCCGCTCCCCCATCGCAGGAACCTGACCCGGAGTCGCGGACGCAGTCCCCACCGATGCAGGGAACGTCGAACTGGGTGCCGGGAGCGGCCGTCAGGTAGTGCAGCTTGACGTTCACGGCACTCCCCAAGCTTGTGTCGTGAAGGCTCTCGGGGACGTCGAAGCAGACGCGGTGCTCATCGATCGTCGTGACCTCGTCGGAGGACACGGTGAGACTGCCGATCTTCACCTGTGCGGCGCCCCATGCGGACAGGCCCAGTCGATCGCCGTGGAGGCAGGCACGGCCTTCACCCAGCGCGGTGCAATCGTCGGCAGCCGGACAGACTCGGCCGTACGCGGGATCGATCGAGTCCACCTCTGGGCCGAGGATCTCGAGCGAAAGGGGGAACGGGCAACGCGCCTCGCCCTGCTGGACCGTGACCCGCGGGTCTGCGGCCTGGGGTTGGGCTGAGGCCGGACCAGGAAGGAGCCTCTCCGGCAGCACGGCCGAGTAACTCACGTCGTCGCGAGTCGTGACAAGTGCGCCCGTGTCCAACTCCCCGGAATCCACGGGGCCAAGATTCTGATCTACTCCCGACGAAGTCTGCGTGAGGTGGAACCGCACCTTGTAGGTCCGAAGCAGATGGCCACGGAACTCCGCACTCTCCCCGGGCACGAAGCCGTCGTCCGTGCCCGCTCCCCGGATGCAGGCTGCGTAGGGCGGCCGGAACGTGAAGCCTGATGTCGTGCCCATCGATACGCCGTCTCGGAACACCGTTGCGCTTGCGGTTCCTGGCTGGGGCGTCACGGGGCCGATCACCGCCGAGTCGTTCCCGACCGCGGGTAGCGCCGTCTCCAACCACCAGCCGGACGATGCAACGACAGGAGTTGTTCCCGGCGGACGCGTCAACCTCGTCGCGCCTTGCTCGAACACGACGTCATAGGTGCTCTCGGGTGGGTAGTAGCCCGCAAGGCAAAGGAGCCGGGTCGTGACTCGTCCTCCCGTGAAGCCCGTGGCGTTGAGCCACCCGTAGTTCGGCGCACACGACCACGAGAGAATCGGGTCCCGCTCAATCGAACAAGCAAGGGAACGGACGCAGAAACCGTCCTGGTGAGGATCGAAGATGATTCGACCCCAACCGATGCTGACGGGTGCCGACCGGATGGCCGAACTGGCGATCGTCGGTCCGTGAGGAATCCAGGGGGGGATGCCGGGCCAACCGTGCAATTCCATGTCGTCGGATGTTGGTAGCGGGAAGGTCTCGGCGCCCGCCAGAGCGGATGCGAATGAGACACGGGCGACCAGGTTGCCCGTCTGCACTGGACGACCAGCATCGTCACGTCCAACCCACGAAATCCCCGCTGACGCAACCGCCTCTTCCCAGCCGCCGACCGTGTCGGTGCCGACCGGAACCGTACCGTGGATCTCGCGAACTTGCCGACATGTGCGAGCATCGGCAAGTTGCACCGCGAAAGGTATGACGTAGCCCTGCTTGCCCAGGCCGACAGCAGGCACGTTCGTCTCGAACTCCAATTTCGCGACGCGGCTCGCACGAAGCCGGCCCGTCGTCAGGTTGGTGACGCGACCGACACCCGACGACAGAGCGCTTGGCGTCATCGGCAACGGCGATGGCATCGCACTGCCAGCCTGGAAGAGAACTTCGTAGACGTACGACTGGCCCTGCGCAATGCTGGTGCCGGCCGCGACGTTCGGGGGCAAGCCAGCGTCGATCCCAATTGTGTGTTTGCCGGCTCCGATGGAAAGCCGCTCCCGAAGCAGCGTCGACGATGCCGTGAAGCGGTTCGGCGCGATGATCTCCTGTCCATCGACCCACACGCGGCCCTTGTCTACGCGGGTGCTCGGTCCACCGGCACCGTTGACGACGACCACGCAGATCGCGCCGGCCGAGGGCGTCTCGAACTGGCCGGTTTCGTTGTTTGCCAGAACTGCGTCCGCTGCTCCCACGTCAGGCCCGACGCCAAACAGATCCGCAATGCCGTCCCCAGGCACCCAGCCGTCCGACCGTGCGACGTTCGGGTTCGCCCGGGCGATCTCAACAACCCGCGGACCAAGTACCGGCCGCCCCATGACGCAGGGATCCGGGACCTCGGTGTTGGCCGCTGGCTGCGTGTACGGGGTGGCGCCAAACCCGCATCCAGGCTTGTTCGGGTCGCCATCCAATCGCGGAAGACCCTCGAGCGGCGACGTGCTGACGGCGATGGTGTCGACGTACCAGCCCGGGCGGCGCTGGAGCCCGGCAAAGAACCGGAAGCGCACCCTGAACTCGGAGTTCACGTAGGGCGAGACGTCGAACACCTCGAAACGCCAACCGCTCGGACGATCATCCGGCGTGACGAAGCCATCATGCGCCCGACCGACGCGGAAGGGCGCCATCGGAACGCGACCGCCGTATCCGCGAACCGGCGTGACGTCGACCCACTGCTGGCCGTCCCAGACCTCGACCCATCCACCCGCGTCTGGAGCGAAGTGATACGAGTGCCAGAACGACAAGCTCGTGGAGCGTCCCTGGCATCCCGACAGGTCCATTGGCGGCGAAACGAGTTCCGACGCCTCAAACGGGTAGTAGAGGCCGCTCGGCGCGGTCGCGAACAGCAGCCCCGTGCTGTCCACATCGAACTGCGGTCCGTCGCCGACGGGCGCGTCGGGATAGGCGGCGAGCGCGGTCGCGGGACCGCACGTCCAACTCGAGTTGATGCCTTGCGTCCCGAACTCCTCATCGCAGGTCCGGAACGGAAAACGGATCACCGCCCCGGCTCCACAAGTCGACAGATCCGTGTCGACTACATCTTCTACGACGCCGCCGCGGAAGATCCGCACGTCATCCAGGAACCAGCCGTCCCCGGGCGTGATCGTGCCGAGGCCGGCGTGGAAACGGACTTGGACCGGGAGGCCCGCCCATGGTGAGAGATCGAAGAACGCGGAGCCTGTCAACGAGAATGAGACACCTGCCGGTCGCATTTACTGTAGCGCCTCCTGGTACGCCGGGGCCGGTGCGACCGCGCCGACCTGATGCTGCGCCGCCGGCTGCGGCGGCTTGTTGATCCACACCTCCGTCGGCGGAGCGCCGGCGACCGGTGGTCGCCGGACGAAGCGTTCCGGGTGGGCGGCGTACGCCGCCGTGAGGGTGCGCTGGCGCGCCGCCACCACGGCCGGGGCGCGCCCGAAGTGGACGTCCGCGGGCGTGAGGAGGCCGAGGGCCTCGTGCCGGTGCTCGTGGTTGTACCAGCCGAAGAACGACTGACACCAGGTGACCGCCGCCTGCAGTTCGGTGCCCATTCCGGCCATCGCGATCACCCGTTCCGGGCGATGGCGATCACGCGTTC
>CAZMRP010000068.1:0-12744 GCA_964568275.1 uncultured Myxococcales bacterium | reverse complement strand
GTCGCCTCGCGCAGCGGCACGTCGATCGGCTCGACCGGCGCCGTCGCCGCGGCGTCCTCCGCCGGAGCGTCCGCGCCTGCCTCGTCCCCCGCCGGCTGGGCCTCCGCGAGCGCCGGCGCCAGCAGCCCGCACAGGACCGCCCACCCGACCCGGCGCCGTCCCGCAACGCTTCCCCCCGTCTGCCAACCGCGTCCCGCGTTCGTCGACATGACGGTCCCCTCAAGGAGTCAGCGCCCGCAGGAACAGGTCGACCTGCGCGCGCGTGAACTCCGCGATGTTGATCGGCTCCGCCTGCCGGCCGCCCAGGCCGTGCTGGTGGAAACCGAAGATCATCAGCGGCGCCAGGAACTGCAGCGCGACGACCTGCGGGTTCGTCCGCCGCATCCGACCCGACGCCATCAGCTTCTCGAACACCTGGGTCAGCCGCTCGCCCCCCTCGTGGAACACCCGCAGGAACGGGTAGCGTCCCATCACCGCCAGCCGCGGGCCCTCGATCATCAGCAGGCACAGGAACTTCCGCTCCTTGTCCTCCCGCATGATCTCGATCGTCCGGGCGATCAGGCTGTGCAGCGCCTCCGCGAGCGTCTGCCGCGCGTCGTCGGCCACCTCGTAGAGCGCCTCGCGCCCCTCGAGCAACTGGTCGATCAGCGCGTCGAGGATCGCGGCCTTGGAGGGGAAGTAGTGGTACAGCGTCGCCTCGTTGACCCCCACGGCCCGCGCGATCTCGCGCACCGACGAGCCCTTGAAGCCCCGCTCGGCAAACGCGTCCAGCGCCGCGTCGAGGATCGCCTGCCGGCGGTCCATCGCCGGCCGGCGCGGAGCCGGGGACTTGGCCCGGGTCGGGGGTCGTCGGGACGGAGGCGCGGTGCGGGGGCGGCGTCGTTCCACGGGCGCCAATCAAACACTTGTTTGGGTCCAAGTCAAGGGGTGCCGTACCGCCCGATTCCCCTTGGCGCAACTCCTCCCGACGGTGCAGACTCGCGGCTCGATGAAGGTGCTGGTAACCGGTTGCGCGGGTTTCATCGGCTACCACGTCGCGCGTCGCCTGCTGGCCGACGGCGACACGGTGGTCGGACTGGACCACCTCGGCCCCTACTACGACCCCGCGCTCAAGCGGGCCCGGGTCGCGGAGCTGCGCCGGGCGGGGCCGGTCGAGTTCCACGTCTGCGACCTGGCGGAGTTCGAGCGACTGCGGGGACTGGCGGCGGACGTCGATGTGGTCGTGCACCTGGCGGCGCAGGCCGGCGTGCGCCACGCGCTCGCCGACCCGTTCTCCTACGAGCGGTCCAACCTGCTCGGCCTGCTGCACGTGCTGGAGGTGGTCCGGCGGCGGACCCCGCCGCCGCGCCTGGTCTGGGCCTCGTCGTCCTCCGTCTACGGCGGCAACACGCGCACGCCGTTCGCGGAGACCGACCGCGTCGACGACCCGGTGTCGCTGTACGCGGCGACGAAGCGGGCCGGCGAGCTGATGGTGCACTCGTACCGGCACCTGTTCGGGCTGCAGGCGCTGGGGCTGCGGTTCTTCACGGTCTACGGGCCGTGGGGCCGCCCGGACATGGCGTACTGGCGGTTCACCGAGGCGCTGTGGGACGACCGGCCGCTCGAGCTCTACGGCGATGCGGGCGCCAGCCGGGACATGACGTACATCGACGACGTCGTCGACGGGGTGGTGGCGGCGGTGCGGCGGCCGGTGCCGGACGAGCTGCTGAACCTCGGCGACGCCGAGCCGATCCCGCTGGAGCGGCTGGTGGCGACGGTGGAGCGGGTGGTGGGGCGAACGGGGCGTCGCGTGGCCGGGCCGGCGCAGCCCGGGGACGTGGCGACGACGTTCGCCGATCTGACGCGGGCCCGGGCGGCGCTGGGCTACGAGCCGAAGGTCCGGCTCGACGAGGGGCTTGCCCGCTTCGTCGATTGGTACCGCTGGTGGAGGAGCGTGCGATGAACCAGGACTGGTCGTTGCGTCCCCATCCGCGGCTGCGGCCGCGCCCGGGCCCGCTGGTGCTGGCGATCCTCGACGGCGTCGGCCTCGGTCGCGACGACGCGGGCAACGCCGTCCGGCTGGCCCGTACGCCGACCCTCGACGACCTCACGGCGCGCCGCCCGTGGCTCGAGCTGCGCGCGCACGGCACGGCGGTCGGGATGCCGAGCGACGCCGACATGGGCAACTCGGAGGTCGGCCACAACGCGCTGGGCGCCGGCCGGGTGTTCGACCAGGGAGCCAAGCTGGTGACCGCGGCCATCGCGAACGGCAGCTTGTTCGCCGGCGAGACCTGGCGCTGGATGGTCGGACCGGCGGCCGCCGACGGCACGCCGTTGCACTTCATCGGCCTGCTCTCCGACGGCAACGTCCACAGCCACATCGACCACCTGACGGCGCTGCTGCGCCGCGCCGCCGCCGACGGCGCCCGCCGCCTGTTCGTCCACCCGCTGCTCGACGGCCGCGACGTCCCCGAGACCAGCGCGCTCGAGTACATCGACGCGCTCGAGGCGGTGCTGCGCGAGCTCGAGGCGGGCGGACCGGACCGCCGCTGCCGCATCGCCTCCGGCGGCGGCCGGATGAAGGTCACGATGGACCGCTACGAGGCGGACTGGCGCATCGTCGAGCGGGGCTGGAAGGCCCACGTGCGCGGCGAGGGCCGCGCGTTCGGCTCGGCCCGCGAGGCGATCGAGACCTGCCGCCGCGAGCAGCCCGGAACGATCGACCAGGACCTGCCCGAGTTCGTGATCCACGAGGGCGGCCGTCCCGTGGGTCCGATCGGCGACGGTCACGGCGTGGTGTTCTTCAACTTCCGCGGCGACCGGGCCATCGAGATCTCGCGGGCCTTCGAGCTCGAGGCGTTCGACAAGTTCCCCCGCGACCCGCGACCCGCCGTGCGGTTCGCCGGGATGATGCAGTACGACGGCGACACGCAGCTGCCCCGTCGGTTCCTCGTGACGCCGCCGGCCATCGAGCACACCCTCGGGGAGCTGCTGGCGCGCGGCGGAGTCTCCCAGCTCGCGCTGGCCGAGACCCAGAAGTTCGGCCACGTGACCTACTTCTGGAACGGCAACCGCACCGGGATGTTCGACGAGCGGGTCGAGCGGTACGTCGAGGTGTCGAGCGACCGGGTGCCGTTCGAGGAGCGGCCGTGGATGAAGGCCGCCGAGGTCACCGACCGTGCGCTGGAGGAGCTGGCTTCCGGCCGCTGGCGCTTCCTGCGGCTCAACTACGCCAACGGCGACATGGTGGGGCACACGGGAATCCACGCCGCCGCGGAAATTGCCGTGGAGACCGTCGACCTGTGCCTGGCCCGCCTCCGCCGCGCGGTACGCGCCGCCGGCGGCACGCTGGTCGTCACCGCCGACCACGGCAACGCCGACGAGATGTACGAGTGGAGCGCCAAGCGGAAGGATTTCGACCGCGACGCGGCGGGGCGACCGAAGGCCAAGACCGCCCACACCCTGAACCCGGTGGCGTTCGTGATCGAGGATCCCGCGGCGGACGACGCCCCGGCGCCGGAGCCGCCGCCGTCGTTCGGCGTGGCGGGGCGCACGCCTGCGGTGCACGGCGGCCCCGACTGGGAGCTCGACCCGACCGTGGCGCGCCCGGGGCTGTCCCACGTGGCCAACACGCTGCTCGTGCTGCTGGGCTACGAGCCGCTGGCGCTCTACGACCCGCCCCTCGTGCGTCCCCGCTGAGCTTGCGCCGCGATGCACGATCCGCACGAGCTGTGGACCTTGCTCGACCGGGCGGTGACCTGGTTCGGCGAGCCGCCGCGCGCGGCGACGCTGGCGGCGGCGCAGGCGACGTACCAGCAACGGACCGGCGAGTACGAGGCCGGCCGGCCGTGGTACGAGGAGCGGGTCCGGCTGTTCCACGACTGGTTCCTCTTCGACCACGTCCTGCCGACCGGCCGGGTGGCGCTGGCGGAGTTCCCGCACCGGGTCGGCCCCGAGCTGCCGGCGGAGCAGCGCGCGGTCTACCGCGGCCTGCTCGCCGCCAGCCATCGGTCGCTGTTCGAGGTCGACCGTTCGCGCACGACGCGCCGCCGGCTCCTCGACCGGATCGGCGGGGCCGCCTACGACCTGCCGGCGGCCGCCGCACCGGCCGGGCTCGTGGCCTGCGACCTGCTCGACGCCCGCCTGCTGCGCCCGGGCGACGGCGAGCCGGTCCTGGCCCGCGGCCTGCTCGTGCATCCCCGCCAGGCCCGCGAGGCGATCCTCGAGCTGGTCGCGACGGCCCGGCGCGACGTCGGCGGTCCGCCGTGGGAGCTGCCCGACGCGCTGGCCCGCATGAAGCTGGCCTGGGACCGCGCCGACAACCCGCGCGTTCCGGCGATCTACGGACCGGGGTCCTACCTGTACCGGGAATTCGTCCGCAGCCTGCCCGGCCCCGCGCCCGCGGAGTAGCCGCGACGGGCGGGGCTCACTGCGCGAGCCCCTCGGCGGCGTAGCGCGCCACGCACAGCAGCGCGACGACGTGGACCACCCAGCCGACGCGGCGGGCCTCGCCCTTGGCAATCTTCGCCAGGTCGTAGGTCACGAAGCCGGCCGCGATGCCGTGGGCGATCGACAGCGTCAGCGGCATCACCAGGGCGGTGACGAACGCGGGGAACGCCTCGCTCCAGTCGTCCCAGTCGATCTTCGTGATCGGGCGGACCATCATCGCCCCGACGACGACCAGCGCGGCGGCGGTGATCGGTTGGAGAAACACGGGGGCGCCGGCCAGGGTCCCCGGCACGGCCACGCCGCCGCCGACCAGCGCCACCAGCGGCGAGAGGAACGCGGCGGCGCCGAACAGCACGGCGACCACCACGGCGGTGAGCCCGGTGCGGCCGCCCTCCTGGACCCCCGCCGCGCTCTCGACGAACGAGGTGACGGTGCTGGTGCCGAGCAGCGCGCCGGCCATCGTGCCGCCGGCGTCGGCGAGCATCGCACGGTTGGCGCGCGGCAGCTTGCCGTCCCGCATCAGGCCGGCCCGCTCGCCCACGCCGATCAGCGTCCCCATCGTGTCGAACACGTCCATGAACAGGAACACGCCGACGAGCGGCAGGGCCCTGGCCCAGACGTCCGCGGTGAACAGCGAGGCCAGGTCGAGACGCAGGGCCGGCGGCGCGGCCGGCAGCGCGGCGAGGCCGGCGTAGTGCACGAGCCCCGCGGCCCAGGCCACGACGGTGGTGGCCGCGATGCCCCACAGGATCGCGCCGCGCACCCTGCGCACCACGAGCACGAGGGTCGTCCCGAGGCCGAACAGCGCCAGCAGCGTGGCCGGGCTGGTCAGGTCGCCCAGGCGCAGGAAGCCCGGAGCGAACGCATACGTCTCGAGCGCTCCGAACAGCTGCTGGCGCAGCGCGTCCGCGCCCGCGGCCGGGGCTGCCGCCACGGCGGCCATCGCCCCCTGCAGGCCGCCGTTGTCGCGCACCACGATCCCGGCGTCGGCCAGCCCGACGAAGGCGATCAGCAGACCGATGCCGGCGGCGATCGCGAATTTCAGGCCGTCCGGGACCGCGTCGAGCAGCCGCTGGCGGACCTGGAGCAACGTCAACAGCAGGAACAGCAGGCCGGACAGGAAGATCACTCCCAGCGCCTGCTCGAAGGTCAGCCCCCAGGCCAGCACGGCGCTGACGAAGAAGATGTTCTCGCCCATCCCGGGAGCCAGCGCCACGGGGTAGTTGGCGCCGAAGGCCATCAGCAACGTGGCCACCGCCGCGGCGATGCAGGTCGCAGAGAGCAGCGCGGGGATCGCCTCGGGGCCGCCGGCGGCCAACGACAGGATCGCCGGGTTGACGAAGATGATGTACGCCATCGCGGCGAACGTCGTCAGCCCCGCGACGACCTCGGTCCGCACGTTCGTACCGTGCTCCCGCAGCCGGAAGATCCGTTCCAGCATCGTCGAGCTCCTTCTCCGTCCTCGGTCCGCGCCATCCTAGGCGGCCGGAGCCGGGGAGGCAACCGCGCGCCGGCAACCCGGCAGAACGACGCCCCGGGAGAACTTCGACGCGCGCGCGGCAGGTCCGACGAACGGAGTGCGCCGACGCTCCCGATCGGGGCGTTGCTCCGGCGAAGTGCTGTCGGGGTTCTCCGAGCAACTGCCCCGCGGAACGCGATGGCATCGGGCTGCGTCGACTGGTAGCTCCGCAGACGACGGTACCATCGGATTACGCCGGTCGGCCGTCAGCGGAATGCGATGGCAACGTGTTTCCGACGCCGCACGCGTGCCGGAGGCGATGACGGCGGGCTCCGCCGGCCGGGTTGCAGATCCCGGGGTTCCGGGCATCGGGCGTCGGGCGACGGACCGCCATCCGGTCGGAGTGATTCCGAGGAGTTGCGCCCCGGGGACAGCGCCCCGAAATGTCGATTGACGGCCGGGCCCCGTTTTGAGAAGCTCGAAAGGTCGGGCGGTGGGGTATCGCGCGACGGGGTCCCCGAAAGGACCTGCTCTCTCACAAGCGGACGGACTCTCGACGGCATCGGCCGCCAACCCGAGGGACGCTTCGGAGCGGCGGAGGGTGTTGCAGGTACGTCGGCCGAGAGAACGGCTCTTTCACAATATGGGGAAGGAACCTTGGAGGGGCTGCTCGACTCCCGGAGTCGAGCTAGGCCGCTCGTCGTTGAAGACCCCGGAGGGCCGGGGCGGTTGCAGGGCGCAAGTCTGAAGACCGTCCGGAAGCCCAGGGGGGGATGGCCGCCAGATCGGGGCGGCGCGACGGGAGGCGGAAGGGCCCCAGGAAGGATGAAGCCCAGGAGGGGAGCGACCCCGACGGTCCCGGCGAACAGCCGGCCGGCGGGATCGGACTCCGGGGACGGGAAGCCCCGAGGACGGGGAGGCGGGTCGCGCGCCGGTTCTGGTGCGACCCTGGCCGCCACGAAGTGCGCAGCTGGCGGGCCTTCAACGTCGTGGGGGTGACGGGCCTCGTAAGAGGTACCGGCGGACCCGGAGGAGCAAACCCCTGAAGGGCGAAGCCCAGGAGCGCTCCGGCCTGAAACATGGTCGGGAGGGCGCGCGGGGAGCAAACCGTCGGGAGGGTCGAAACCCTGAGGACGGAACGTAGCGGGGAAGTCGGAAACCCCGCGATGAGTGGACCCGCGAGTCCGTGATGCGCTGAAGGGCACGGAACCCCAAGAGAGGCGCGCTGCGCGGAACGGCCCTGCACGCGAGAGGGTCGGGAAGCACGGCGGGCGGCCTCGAGTGAAAACCCTGGAGGAGGGGCGAAGGCCACGGGAGCCAGGCGTGTAGGTCGAGCAATCGACCGAGGCCGGCGGCACGACGGAAGACCCCAAGGACCTGCGAGAGGTCGCAGGGGGATCGGCGAACCGGACACGTCGATACGTCGCGCCGAGTGAGCTTCGAAGGTCAGCCTAACTCCACGAGGGGATGGTCGGGTCGACGGCGACGTCGGCTCGACACCTCGAGGTTGCCAATAGTCTCTGAAGGGGAGCACCCCGTCGATGATGCCGGGCCGGGCGTCGCAAGGCGCCCGGCACCACCGCCCGACATTTTTTTTCTGCACCGCCATCCCCAGTACCTCGCACCACATCACGTCGTCCAGAGCGCCGCGACTTCGCCTCGGGCCTCCGAGGCGCCCGCACCGGTTCGCCCTTGCGTTCCCTGTGACGTTCCGCTACCAACGCGCGCGGTTCGGCGGAGGGGAGCGCAGGCAAGTCGATGAACCTGGCCCTCGACCTCGTGGTTGTTCGTCGCGTGCTGGTGCTCGGCGCGCCGGTGATCCTGGCGATGCTGACGCAGACCGCGATCAACATCGCCGACACGATCTTCGTCGGCCACCTCACGCCGGCCGCGGTGGCCACCGACGGCCAGTCCGCCATCGGCATCGCGATGCCGCTGTTCTGGATGTTCGGCGGCTTCTGCGCGGCGCTGGGCGTCGGCACCCAGGCGATGGTGGCCCGCCGCCACGGCGAGCGGAGCCCGGAGGCGGCCGGCGCGGTCCTCGCCAACTCGCTGGTCCTGACCCTGATCCTCAGCGCCGCCACCACCCTCGCCGGCTGGTTCCTCCTCCCCACGCTGTTCGCCCTGATGCACGGCGACCCGAACGTCCAGGCGCTCGGGGTCGAGTATTCCCGCTGGCGCTTCCTCGGCATCCTATCGATGGTCGGGACCTTCTCGCTGAAAGCGTTCTACGACGGCACCGAGCGGACCTGGGTCCACCTGGCGGCCGCGATGGTGATGAACGTCCTCAACATCGCGCTCGACTGGGCGCTGGTCTTCGGCAAGCTCGGGCTGCCGCAGCTGGGCGTGGCCGGCGCCGGCGTCGCCTCGATGCTCGCCAGCTACACCGGCCTGGCGCTGATGCTGCTGTTCACCCTGCGACGCAGCGACCGCGCGCGCTACCGCCCCTACCGCTGGCGGAACTTCTCGGCCCGACAGGTCTGGGCAATCGCCAAGCTCTCGCTGCCCTCGGGCGCCGCCACCGTCGTCGTGATGACCGGGATCCTGATGGTGCTCAAGGTCGTGGCCTACATCGACGAGCTGGTCCCGCAGCCGGGCTCGGTCCAGACCGCCGCGACGAAGATCATCATGGACATCCTGTCGGTCTGCTTCATCGGCGCGATCGGCCTCGGGACCGCCACCGCGACGCTGGTCTCCAAGAGCCTGGGCGAGCGGCAGCCGGAACTCGCCGAACGCTACGGCTGGCAGTCGATCAAGTTCGGCGCCTACTTCTTCGGCCTGCTGGGCCTGCTCGAACTGCTGTTCCCCGACTTCGTCGTCGGGCTGTTCAACCGGGACCCGGCGGTGATCGACGCCGCCCGCGGCTCGCTGCGCCTGATGGGGGCCGTCGAGGGGGTGATGGCGATGGCGATCATCGGCACCCACTGCCTGTTCGGCGCGGGCAACACGAGGTTCGTGATGTACGCCGAGGCGACGCTGCACTTCGGCCTGCTGATTCCCCTGTCCTACGTCTTCGGCGTGCTGCTGGGCCTCGAGGTGTTCGGCGTCTGGATCGCCGCCGCCTGCTACGCCGCCGGCCTGGCCGCCGCGATGATGCTCAAGTTCCGCGCCGGCGGCTGGAAGACCATCCGCATCTGAGCCCGCGCCCCGCAGCGTCCGGGGCGATGCACCCACCGGCCGCCGGAACCGCCAGTGTCCGAACCGGGGCGGTTGCCGGGCCGACCACCGGATGCTATCTGTTTCTCGATTTCGCATCCGGGGGAGCAGGCGACCTGCCGCATGCGGGTCGTTCGCGAAGAGGGAGGCGCCATGCATCTTGCCGGACGATGGGCCCTGCTTGCGGTACTGGTACTCGGCGGAGCAGCCTGCGGCGACGACAACTCGCGGCCGGACGTCCAGGACACCTTCGACGGGCTCGACGCCGACGACGAGGCCACCCCGGACGACTCGATGGACGAAGGGACCGACGACGGCACGGCGGACGACGGCACCACGGACGACGGCTGCACGCGGCGCACCTGCGCCGACCTCGGACCGGTCTGCGGCAGCTTCGACGACGGCTGCGGCGGCACCATCGAGTGCCTCGCCGGGTGCGACTGCACGGCCGACACCTGGGAGGCGGACTGCCCGTCGCGGCCGTGCGAGACCGCCGTCGGGTGCACCGACGGGGCCTGCGACTACGCCCCCGTGACCTGCGACGACGTCGCCTGCGTCTGCCGACTCGAGTCGTGCGACGGAGACGACTACCGCTCCTGCGGCGACGAGCTGTGTGCCGGCGCCTACTGCGACCCCGCGCCGCTCTCCGACGGCGTGCACGTGACCTACGGCAACGTCTGCACCGACGCCGTCACCGGCGCCTGCGGCCTGTGCGACCTGGGCCTGTTCGCGGGCTGCGACGCCGACGCCGGCGAGTTCGTCTGCGACGACGCGCACATCCTCGAGGCCCTGGGGCTCGACCCCGCGCTCGTGGTCTGCGACTCGACCTCCCCGGCCTCCCCGTTCGTCTTCATGGACGCGCGTTACGAGGGCGACGACGCCGACGGCAGCCGCGAGCGGCCGTACCCGAGCCTGGACGAGGCCACCGCCGGGGCGCTGCTGCGCGGCGCCCGCGCGATCGTCGTCGGCGGCTCGCCGATCTTCCACGAGCGGCCGGCATTCACCAACGGTCTGTCGGTCCACGGCGGCTACACCGGGCTGCCCGACTGGCAGCCCGACCGCTCCCAGCGCCCCACCTGGTCCGTTCCGGCCTCGCTGGCCGAGGACAACCGGCTCGTCGGAACGCTCCTCGAGGACTTCATCGACCCGACCGTGCTGTCCAATCTGACCTTCCTCACCGAGCCGTTGGCGCTCACTTCGACCGCCGAAGGAGCGGTCAACTACGGCGTGTACGTGCGCCACGCGCCCGGCCTGCGGCTGGTGCGGGTCGTGGTGCAGCCCGGCGAGGCCGGACCGGGAGCCGACGGCGAGGCAGGCACCTCCGGCGCCGCAGGCGCCGCGGGGGCGAACGGAGCGGCCTCCGCCTGCGAACGTGGCAGTACCTTCGACTGCCGTCTGCCGATGTCGGCCGCGGGCGGGGCCGGCGGAGCGGCAACGGCGGGCGACCCGATGACCGCCGGAGGGGCCGGCGGAACGGCGACGCTGAACACCTCCGAAGACGCCGTGCCCGGTCGCGGAGCAGACGGCAGTCCGGACGGCTGCCCCGTCGGCAGCACCGACTGCCTGGTGGCCAAGGGCGGGATGGCGGCCGCGGGAGCGGGCCAGCCCGGGGAATCGCGCGCGGTGGTCCCCGCCCGACCGGGCAACCCCGGACGGCCGGAACACACGATCGCCGTCGGCAGCGGCGGCGACCGCTGGTTGGTCCCGCAGGGACGCGGCGGGGCGGGTGTCCAGGGTGTCTCGGGCGGCGGCGGCGCCGGGGGCGGGTCCGGGGCCGGCGACTTCTACGAACTGAGCATCACGCACGAGCGCTTCTGCATCACCGGCGCCGGGGGCGGTGGCGGTGGCGCAGGCGGCGCAAACGGAGTCGGCGGCACCGGCGGCCACCCGGGCGGCTGGTCGATCGGCCTGTTCGTCATCGATTCCACCGGGCTGGTGGTCCGCGACTGCGAGATCCACGGCGGAACCGGCGGAAACGGCGGAACCGGCGGAAACGGCGGAGTCGGCGGCGCAGGCGGCGCAGGCGGAGCACCGGGAACGGCCGTACCCTCGAGCTGCGATTGCGACCCCTTCCTGGACTGCGATCGCACGGCCGGCGCCCGCGGGGGCCCGGGCGGGCGCGGACAGGACGGCGGTCGCGGCGGCAACGGCGCCGGCGGCAGCTCCGTCGCCGCCTGGTGCGTCGGCTCGTTCCTGACCGTCGAGGGCACGACCACCTTCGTGCCCGGCGCGGGCGGAGCCGGCGGCACGGCGACCGGTACTCCCGACGGCCTTCCGGGCGCCGAGGTCGGCCTGGCGGGCAGTTGCGTCGAGGGCACCCCCGAGGAGGCGGAAGCCTGCAACGGCATCGATGACGACCTCGACGGGACCTGCGACGAGACCACCGCCTGCTGCCTCGGCAGCTCGCGCTCGTACACCGACGCCTGCGGGGCCGAGCCCGAGCTGTCCTGCGCGGACCCGTGCGGCGGCTGGACCCTGACCACCGACGCGGAGACCTGCAACGGGATCGACGAGGATTGCGACGGGCTGATGGACGAGGGGTTCCGCGCGGCCGACGTCGCCGGAACGTTCAGCGGCGACCTCACGCCGCTGCAACCCGCCTGCACGGCGACCAGCATCATGAACACCGACTGTCTCTCGGCGATCCACCGCTCCTGCCGGGCCCGCGACTGCTCGACCACCGGTTTCGGCCCGACCGAGGCCGCCGGCGACAACGTCAGCATGGGCTGCGTCGTGGCCCCGGTCCCGGTCGCCGTGCCGTACGCCACGCTCTCCACCCTCGACGGCGGGTGCGGCACCGGCTCCGGCCAACTGCGCGCCGGCTGGTCCTGCCACCGTGCGATCCACCGCTACTGCCTGTCGCAGGGCTGGGGCACCGGCTTCGGCCCGGTCGAACAGTCGAGCGGCAACGCCAGCGTCGTCTGCCTGCCGCACTCGATGGTCGAACTGGTCGAGGTCGAGCAGCGCGCGCTGGAGTCGCTCGTGTCGTCCTGCAGCCGCTACAACACCAACTTCTGGACGCTGCCGTGCAACTCGGCCATCCACCGCCTCTGCCGTTCTCGGGGCTTCGTCTCCGGCTTCGGCGCCGTGGAATGGGACGGGGACGAGGTCTCCGCCGAGGGCGACCGGCGGCGGGTGCTGGCCTGTGTGAAGCCGTAGCCGCGCCGATGCGGCGCGAGTTCGACCCCGCGATGGGGGCATTCCGGAGGAAGCGATGACAACGCGACGGTTCATCCTGTGGTTCGGGCTGTGCCTGCTGGCCGCGACCGGCTGCGGCGACGACTCGTCGCCCGGGGACGTCGGTGACGCGACGGACGCGGACGTCGAGGACGGTCTCGACGGCGAAGGAACGGACGGCACGGGCACCGGGTGCGAGCGCGATCCGGCGCTGCTCGGCGTTCCACGCGCCTGCGTGTTCGACGAGGACTGCCCGTGCGGCTCCCACTGCGCCCTCGGACGCTGCGCCCACGACTGCCTGGAAGACGGCGCTTGCGCGGACGGCGGCTGGTGCGACGACTTCGGCCGCTGTCGGGCCGCCGGCGATTCCGCGCGCGTGGCGCTGCCCAGCACGGTGGCGCGCTCCATGCTGACGGCCGAGCCGGCGATGCTGGAGTTTCGCCGCGCCGGCGCCGAGAAGACGATCCTCATCCGCGCCGCCGCGCGCGACGCCGGGCCGGTGCGCGTCGTCGGGGGTGAGGGTG
>CAZMRP010000067.1:4962-12789 GCA_964568275.1 uncultured Myxococcales bacterium | reverse complement strand
CGCCCCCGGACGGCTCACGCAGCGCAGGCCGGGGCGCGCGGAGGCACCGACGACCTCGAAACAGACGCGCCCGCCGCCCGGCGCCCCGCCCCCGGCCGCCGCGAGAGGGCCGGCCAGGCGCAGCGCCAACGCGGTCAGGACGACCAGCGACGTCGCCAGCACCGCACGCTCGGCCGGCGCGGAGTGGAGCACGCCGGACCCATCGCGTCCCCGACGCGAGCCGTTGCGCTACGGCATGAAGCCCCAGCGATCCTCGCCGGTGCCGCCGACGATCCCGCGGTCGGCGGTCGAGTGCACGAAGTACACGACGCCGCGGCAGTTGTTGGCGGGGACCTGGTCGTAGCAGAAGCTCGAGTTGCAGCCGCCGCCCGGGGCGATCTGCCCGTCGGCGGTCCAGCCGAGCGTCAGCGGGCGATGGTCCCCGATCAGGAAGTAGTGCCCGCGCTTGACCACCGCCGGGGGATGGTCCTTGAGCAGGCCGCCGGAGTCCTTGGCGTACAGCACCGGCACCTGGTCGCCGAACAGGCTCGCGTGGTTCCAGACCATGTACTCCATGCTCTGGACGGCCTTGTTGGGGCTCCAGTACCGGAACAGCTTGGAATCGGTGTTGACGTTCTTGTCCGAATCGTTGACCCGCAGGAGGCCGCGACGGATCTCGACGCGATCGCCCTCCATCCCGACGACGCGTCCCAGGATCTTGACGCCCTTGCGGGTCGGGTCGGGGTGGTCGCACAGGACCGCGTCGCCCTTCTCCACGTCGCAGCGGTAGCAGAGCAGGAACCGGTCCCCCGCCATCAGGTTGGGAGCCATCGAATCGTCGGGCGCCGTGCGCACCTTGAAGAACAGCACGCCGATCCCGAACAGCAGGGCGGCGAGCACCGCGAACCAGAACGCGATTTTCAGCGCCAGGCGCATCCCATCCGCCTCACCCCCGCACTATAGGCGTCCGCCGACGAAGCGGTCAAATCCGCCCGTTCCCGAGCGCCGCCAGCAGCTCCCGCACCGCCGTCACGGGCTCAAGAGCCGCGAGGACGCCGCGGAAACCAGCAGCGGGCGGGGAGCCGTCACGGGGCCGCGTCGGGGCCGGCGGCGCCGCCGGTCTCGGGCATCCGCGGTCCGCGCTGAAGCTCGTCCTGGGCCCGGGCCGCCCAGCGCGTGCCTGGGAAACGCTCGACGACGTACTCGAGCGCCGTGCGCCAACCGTCCAGGTCGCCGCGCTCGCGCAGCCGTCCGGCCAGCCCGAAGCACTCCTCGGCGGCATCGGGGTACGTCGGCAGCGGCTCGCGGTCGGTCGTCGGGCACTGCATCGGCGCGGCGCCCACCGCGAGCAGACCCGCCAGCACGAATCCCGCCGTGCGCCCGTGACCCACGTCCCGTCCCTTCCGCTAGCCCCCGCCCGCGAGCTGCACGGCCTCGGGCACGTCGCCGTTCCGTCGCAGGCAAATCGCCATCGCCCGGACCATATCCGAGGGGCCCACCGCCCGGCAAGGGACGGCCGCACGGGAAGAGGACGCTTCAGCCGCAGAAGAACAGGCAGCTGTCGCCGAGCGCGACCAGCGAGCCGTTGCAGGTGCCGCTGGAGCAGACGTTGCCGCAGCGGCCGCAGTCGGTGGCGGTCACCGGCCGGCAGGCGCCGGCGCAGCAGAGCTGCGCGCCGGTCGGGTCGCCGACGACACAGGGGAAGAGCAGGCCGAGCTTGCGGCAGGGGGCGGCGGTCCCGCAGCGGCACCCGCCCGCCACGCAACGGTCGGCGACGGCGGTGTCGCAGGTGTTGCCGCAGCCGCCGCAGTTGGCCAGATCCGTGGTGGTGTCGACGCACCGCCCGAGGCAGCACGACTCGCCCGCCGCGCAGCAGGCCGTGCCGCAGACCACCGCTCCGATCGGACAGCAGCTGAAGGTCGTCCCGGTCCCCATGCACTGCTCGTCGTCGGCGCAGGCGACCGTCCCGCACAGGCAGTCGCCCATCGCACAACGCTCGTGTTCCCCGCACACGATGCCGCAGCCGCCGCAGTGCGCCGTGTTGGAGGTGGTGTTGGTGCACGCGTTGTCGCAGCACGACTCGCCCGCCGCGCAGGTCCGGCCGCCGCACGAGCAGCCGCCCATGATGCACGCCTCGCCCTCCCCGCACTCGGTCCCGCACGTGCCGCAGTGGCGCGTGTCGGTCATCACATCGACGCAGCTCGTGCCGCAGCAGGTCAGCCCCTCGCCGCACGGCGGAGTGCACACGACCGCCACGCAGATGCCCAGCGCGCAGGTCTCGTCGGCGCCGCAGACGTGCCCGCAACTCCCGCAGTTCGCCGCGTCGGATTGCGTATCGACGCAGGTCGTGCCGCAGCACGTCCGCCCGGTCTCGCAGCCGCCGCAGGGGTCCGGCACGCAAAGCCCCGTTCGGCACACCTGGCCCGCCGGACAGGGTACACCGCAGCCCCCGCAGTTCGTTGCGCTCTCCTGCAGGTTCGCGCACCCGGAACCGGTGCAACACGTCTCGCCCGCGGCGCACGCCGCCGCCCCGTCGCAGGTGCAGGACGCCGCCGTGCAGCCGTTCGCCGACGGCGCGAGGCAACCCGTCCCGCAGTCCCCGCAATTCGCGGGGTCGCTCTGCAGATCGACACAGGCCGCGCCGCACCGATCTCGACCGGGTGGGCAGGTGCCCGAGGAGCCGTCGTCATCGACCTGCGTGGCGGCGCACCCCGCCAGCAGCGTCAGCCACGCCGTCGCCCCCGCCAGCCCTTCCCGCCAACGTCCGCCGGCCCGTCGCATCGCCACCTCCACCGAGCCCGTTTCGCACGACTGCCGGAATGGTATCCGCCGGACTCGCGGCGCGCAAGGCCGCTGCAGCACGCGCCCGAACCCGCGCCCGCGACTCGGGAGGACGCACCCCCGACGAACACCTTGACCGGACCGCGCGGATGGTCTGGACTCCCCAGACGGGCGCGCCCCAGGCCGTCGCTCGAGGCGCCGGCGGGGCCGCCGCGGAGGTTGCGCGTGACCTACCACGAGCAGTACGCCCTGGCCGCGGCCCTGACCCTGGCCGTCGAGCTGCCCGTGGCGCTGCTGATCGCCCGCCGCGTGCGTCTGCTGGCCTCGGACCTCCGCGTCCTCGGCACGACCCTGCTCGGCATCGCCCTGACCCATCCCGCCCTGTGGTACGTCCCGTGGTTCTTCTTCCATCCCGCGCTCGACCCGGCCAACTACCCGCTGTACCTGCTGGTCGGGGAGACGGCGACGCTGCTGGTGAAGACGCTGGTTTTCTGGGGCCTGCTGGTGCCGCACCGGCCGTGGCTGGCGCTGGCGCTGGGAACCCTGGGCACGGCGGCCTCCTACGCGACGGGGCTGCTCGCCTGGGCGGCGCTGGCCGGGGCGGGCGCGGGCTGAGCGGCCGGCGGTCGAACGGCTACTCCGCCGCCGCCGGGAAGTACCGCACGGCGTGGAGCACGATGCCGGCCGAGACGGACACGTTGAGCGAGGCGACGCCGCCCACGGCGATGCGGATCCGCAGCCGGCGATGACAGAGCTCGCCGGTGAGCCGCCGCAGCCCCGGTCCTTCGCTGCCCAGCACCAGGCACAGCGGCGGGCGCATCCCGGCGTCGGTCACCGAGGCCTCGCCCTCGGGGTCGAGGCCGACGATCTCCACTCCCGCGGCCGCGATGCGCCGCAACGCCTCGGCCAGGTTCGGCACCCGCGCGATGCGGCACAGCTCCGTGGCCCCCGTGCTGGCCCGCACGACCGCCTCGGTCACCGCCGCCGCCCGCCGCTCGGGCAACACCACGACGTCCACGCCGAAGGCGACGCAGGAGCGGAGGATCGCGCCGAGGTTCTGCGGGTCCTGAATCTGGTCCAGCGCCACGATCAACAGCTCGCTGCCGCGCTGCGCGACGATCTGCTCCAGCTCGCCCAGGCCGAGGTACGGATAGTCGCCGGCGAGCGCCACGATCCCCTGGTGCGGGCGTCCGGAGGCCAGCGTCTCGAGCAGGTCCGGCTCGGCCTGCCGGACGGTCACGCCGCGGGACCGGGCGAGCCGCGCGGTCTCGCGGAACCGCTCGCCCTTCTCCACGAGCGACAGGTAGACGATCTGGACCGGTCGGCGGCCGGCTCGCAGCGCCTCGCCCACGGCGTGCGGTCCGAGCAGGATGCGGCCTTCGTCGGTCGGGACGTCCGCCTCCGCCGGGCCCGCCACAACGCGGTCGAAGCCGAGCTGGGTCTGGGCGTCCGGGGGCGGCGGCTGCGACGGCAGGTCGACCCTTTCGCCGCGCCGGTGGCGTCGAATCCCGCCCGGTCCGCCAACGGACCCGCCGCGCTCCGGTTGTGCCCCGGACGACTTCCCCCCGGACGACGAACCGCGACGCCTCATCGGTACGCACTCCCCAGCGCCGCATCGATCGCGGCGCGAATCGCCCGGGCGGCCGCTGCAGGGTCCGCCGCGTCCCGGATCGGCCGCCCGACCACCAGCACGTCGGCCCCGGCGGCGATGGCGTCCGCCGGCGCGGCCACCCGCAGCTGGTCCGAGACGGCGCTGCCGGGCGGGCGCACCCCGGGCGTGACGATCAGCGGCCCGGGCCCCACCACGCGCCGGATCGCGCCCGCCTCGTTCGGCGAACAGACCACCCCGACGCACTCGCAGTCGACCGCCAACGCCGCGCGACGAACCACCAGCCGCCCGATCGGCGGCGCCAGACCGGCCTCCACGGCCGCGGCGTCGTTGAGGCTGGTCAGCACGGTGACGCCGAGGATCCCGGCCTGCGGTCCCGCGGCAGCCACCGCCTGCTGCAGCATCTCCCGTCCGCCCCCCGTATGGACGGTCAGCCACCGCACCCCGCCGTGACCCACCGCCCGCGACACGGCCCGCGACACCGTCGCGGGGATGTCGTGGAGCTTGAGGTCCAGGAACACCGCACCACCCCAGCGGGCGACCTCCTGCACCAGCGGCGGGCCCTCGGCACAGAACAACTCGAGCCCCACCTTGAAGGTGGCGACGTCGTCCCGCAGCAGCTTCACGAAGCGCAGCGCCTCGCGTCCGTCGGGGACGTCGAGGGCGAACACCAGTCGTTCCCGAGCGTCCATGGGCCCCAACTCCGGAAGCGGATCATACCACGAAACGATCCGCCGGGGCGGCCGCCTGCCTAGTACCGCGCCAGCGGTCCGATCGCTTCCTCGACGGCCGCCAGGATCTCGCCGCGGCGGACCAGCTCGAGCATCGCGTTGTGGTCGTCGAACAGCGGCCGGTCCACGTCGAGGTGCGCGACGTGCTTGCGGACGGCCGCCTTGGCGGCCGAGGTCCCCTTGCCGGGGGTGTAGTCGCGGAAGTCGAGCGCCTGGGCCGCGGCCATCAGCTCGATGCCCAGCACCCCGCAGGCGACCTCCAGGATCTGCTTCGTCTTCAGGGCCGAGTTCATCCCCATCGAGACGAAGTCCTCCTGGTCCGCGGCGGCCGGGATCGACTGGATGAACGCCGGCGCCGAGAGGAGCTTCTGCTCGACGACCTGCATGCCCGCCGTGTACTGGCTCAACATCAGCCCGGAGTACATCCCGGCGCCCTTGGTCAGGAACGGCGGCAACCCCACCGACAGCGCCGGGTTGGTCAACCGGTTCAGCCGCCGCTCGGAGAGCACGCAGATCATCGTGATCGCCGCCCCCGCGGTGTCCAACGGCAGCGAGATCGGCGAGCCCTGGAAGTTGGCCCCGGTCAGCACCACCTTGTCCTCGGGCACGAAGATCGGGTTGTCCGCCACGCCGTTGAGCTCGATCTCGAGCTGCGAACGCGTCCAGCGGAGCTGGTCGCGCGCCGCGCCGACCACCTGGGGCGTCGACCGCATCGAGTAGGCGTCCTGGACCTTGGTCTTGGTCTTCCCCGCCAGCAGGTCCGAGCCCTCCATCACCCGGCGCAGGTTCTGCGCGCTGGTGACGGCGCCCGGGAAGCCGCGCAGCGCGTGCAGCCGCCCGTCGTAGGGCTTCATGTTGGCCTTCAGCGCCTCGAGCGTCATTGCGGCGGCGATCTCCGACTGCAGCAGCCAGCGCTCGGCGTCGTACAGCGCCAGGCAGCCGATCGCGGTGATCAGGTTCGAGCCGTTGATCGCGGCGAGGCCGTCGCGGGCCTGCAGGCCGGGCGCCTTGATCCCCGCCTTCGCGAAGGCCGCCTCGGTCTTCATCCGCGCGCCCTGGTAGAACACCTCGCCCTCGCCCATCAGCGTCAGCGCGATCTGGCTCATCGGCGCCAGGTCGCCGCAGGCCCCCACGGAGCCCTTGCGGCACACCACGGGCGTCACGCCCTTGTTCAGCATCTCGGCGTAGCACTGCGTGATCTCGGGCCGGCACGCCGAATGCCCCTGGGCGTGCACGTTGATGCGGCTGAGCATCGCACCCCGAACCTCGTCCAGCCCGCACGGCTCGCCGATCCCCGCCGCGTGGTTGTAGACCAGATAGCGCTGGAACTGCTTCACCTGCTCGTCGTCCAGCACGACCTCGGAGAACTCCCCGATGCCCGTGTTGGTGCCGTACATGATCTCGCGCGCCGCCAGCCGCTCCTCGAGGAACGTCCGGCAACGCTTGATGCGCTCCACCGCATCGGCGTGCAGCTCCACCCGCTCGCCCTGGCGGGCCACCTTCACCACGTCATCGATCGTCAGGTTCTTGCCGGTCACGGAGAGGGCCACGTGAAACCTCCTGGTTCCCCATGCGGGCCGCCACAAGCCACGCCGGACGCCGCCGGCCCGGATACGGCCGTCCGGAAAATCGCACCCACCCGCCCCGCTCGGTCGGGGGAAGCCCCGACCCGCGCCCGGTCCGCTTACCGTGGCGACCCCGTCGGCGTCAAGACCGGACGGTCGATTCGGCGACGATGCGTGCCGCGGACACGCGAGGACGGCAGGCTACTCCGACGGCGCGGCCTCCGGCGCGGCCTCCCCCGCCGCCTGGACGTCCCAACTCAGCGACACGTCGTCGTCCGTCACCGTCGCCGTGAACGACAGCTCGGGCCCCTCCCCCGGCCGCACGGTACAGGTGAACGTCGCCCCCTTGTCGGCCAGGATGGACCGCGTCCCGCAGTCCACCTCGACCTCGCCCCCCTCCGCCCGCTCCCGCACCTTCGCCGCCAGCGTCTCGGCCAGCACCGACGGATCCAGGATCTGGGGCACGCTCCACGACACGTTGCCGTCGTCGTCCGTCTGCTTGACGTTCACCCGGAACGTCCGATTGCCCTCCAGCACCAGCGTGCACTCGAACTCGTCGTCCGCCTTGAGGTCCCGCTCCTCCGGACAGGTCACCGACGTCACGGCGACCCCCGTCTTCTCCTGGATCGACGAGCTCACCAGCTCCTCGAGCTTGCGGAGATTGAGCCGCTTGCAGCCGCTCGGCAGCAGCACCGCCAGCAGCAGCAGGCCCACGACGACGCTCCGGCCCCTCCGACACGCACGACGATGCTCCATCGAACTCCCTCCTCCTCGACGACACGCCGGCGACACCGGTCGCCACGAGACGTGCCCGACCGACCCCCGATAGCATCCGACCGGCCGAGGACGCAACAGCGGCCGCGAAGCCCCCGCCCGCTCGAGACCGCCGGCGTCCCCGGACCCTCCCCGCGGCGCGAATACGTGCTACCCTGCTGGTGGAAGGAACGCCGATGAACCGACGAGCCCTCGCCCTGTCCTGTTGCCTCACGGTCCTCGGCGCCGGCTGCGCTCAGGTCGAGGACCTCTCCGACGTCTGGGACGTCTGGGATCTGCGCCCCGATATCCGCACCGACGTCGCCGCGGATGCCGACAGCGGCATCCCCGACGAGGCCTCCGTCCCCGACGAGGCCTCCGTCCCCGACGAGGCCTCCGTCCCCGACGA
>CAZMRP010000067.1:4592-4862 GCA_964568275.1 uncultured Myxococcales bacterium | reverse complement strand
AGGCCTCCGTCCCCGACGAGGCCTCCGTCCCCGACGAGGCCTCCGTCCCCGACGAAACCTCCGTCCCCGACGAAACCTCCGTCCCCGACGAAACCTCCGTCCCCGACGAAGCCTCCGTCCCCGACGAGGCCTCCCTCCCCGACGAGGCTTCCCTCCCCGACGAAACCTCCGTCCCCGACGAAACGGTGGTCGAGGATTCGGCGGTCGACGACGCCGGCGCCACGCTCTGCACCGACACCTGCATCTACTACGCCGACGGGGACTGCGACG
>CAZMRP010000067.1:0-4492 GCA_964568275.1 uncultured Myxococcales bacterium | reverse complement strand
ACGGCGGTCCCGGCTCCGACTACTCCCTCTGCGCGCTCGGCACCGACTGCACCGACTGCGGGCCTCGCAGCGGCGGCACCGGTCTGTGCACCGACACCTGCATCTACTACGCCGACGGGGACTGCGACGACGGCGGTCCCGGCTCCGACTACTCCCTCTGCGCGCTCGGCACCGACTGCACCGATTGCGGCCCCCGCTGACCCGGACCCGACCGAAAGCAACACCGCTCCCGCCCGCCGGGTTATGGTATAGGAGTGCACCGAATTTCGGAAAGGAGCGTCCCATGCTGCACCGTCGAACCGTCCTCGCCCTGGCCCTCCTCGCCGCGCTCGCCGTCGCAGGCTGCAAGAAGAGCAAGCCCGCGGCGGCCGGGCCGGACGCGACGGCCTCCCCGCCGAGTACCGCCGACGCGACGACCGCGGCCCCGACCACCGACGTCGCGCCGCCGCCTGCGGCCGACGCCGCGCCGGTCGAGCCGCCGACGACGGCCCGGTCGACGCTGGACCGCGACACCTTCAACCGCCTCGCGGTGCGGGTCGGGATGCCGCTGTTCTGGCGCGCCGACGCGAACGGCGACGGCGCGGTCGACCCGGCCGAGACGGCGCTGCTGATGTTCCGCGGACCGACCGGCGGCTGGCTCGAGAACGGCAAGTTCACCGCGCAGTTCGACGAAACCTACGCGCGGATGACGGCGCTGGCCGCCGACCCCGCCGCCGCCTTCGCGAACCTCGAGCCGGCGGAAGCCGAGCGCCGGAAGCTGGTGGCCGAGGAACTGGACCAGGGCTACCCGACGCTGATCCACAACGATCTGAGCGCGCTGCCGGAGGCGGAGCGGTGGTTCGTGGACCGGATGCTGTTCGTCGGCGAGACCATCGACCGGCTGTACGCGATCCAGTCCGGCGCCCTGCCGCTCGAGGCGCAGCTGCCGGCGGACGATCCGGCCAGCCGGTTCCTGTTCCTGCGCAACTGGGGCACGCGCTGCGTGGCGCCGGCCACCGAGCGGAACGAGCAGTGCTGCGCGATCCCGGGCTGCCCCAAGCAGCCCGTCGACGTCTACCCGGCGGCACTGCAGGAGGCCGACGACTTCTGCACCCAGCTCGCCGCCCGCCCGGACGGCAAGGAGCTGCTGGACCACTTCAACGTCGTCCGCGACGACGGCGCGGGCGGACTGCGCGCCGTGCCGTACCACGAGGCGTACGCGAGCGAGATGCAGGCCATCGCGCTCGAACTGCGCCGCGCGGCCGAGCACCTGGCCGAGGTCCCGGAGGAGGCGGCGCTGATCAAGTACCTCGAGGCCGCGGCGACGGCCTTCGAGACCAACAACTGGGAGCCGGCCGACGAGGCCTGGGCCGCGATGAACGCCTCGAACTCGAAGTGGTACGTCCGCGTCGCCCCCGACGAGACCTACTGGGAGCCCTGCAACACCAAGGCCGGGTTCCACCTGACCCTGGCCCGCATCAACACCGGCTCGCTGGCCTGGCAGGAGCGCCTCCAGCCGGTGCAGCAGGAGATGGAGAACGAGCTGGCCAAACTGATCGGCGAGCCCTACGCAGCCCGCACCGTCGGCTTCCACATGCCGGACTTCATCGACATCGTCGCCAACCACGGCGACGACCGCGACCCGATGGGCGCCACGATCGGCCAGAGCCTGCCGAACTGGGGCCCGGTGGCCAACGAGGGCCGCGGCCGCACCTGGGCCTCGACCAACCTCTACGGCGACCCCGACTCGCGGCGCATGTTCCGCAGCCGCGCCGAGGCGCTGCTCGACAGCGCCGCGATGGCCTGGTACTCGGACGACCGCGAGCCCGGCCTGCTGTCGACGATGCTCCACGAGGCGACGCACAACCTCGGACCGTCGCACGAGTACCAGGTGAACGGGCAGGTCGACAAGGACGTGTTCGGCGGCCCCCTGGCCACCCTGCTCGAGGAACTCAAGGCGCAGACCGGCGCGCTGTGGCTGACGCTGTTTCTTCAGCGCCGCGGCGTGATCGATGAAGCGATGGCCAAGCGCACTTGGACCGACAGCCTGCTGTGGGCCACGGGGCACATCTCCCGCGGGATGTACACCGGCACCGGCGAGCCGAAGCCGTACAGCCAGCTCGCCGCGATCCAGTACGGCTTCTTCCTCGACCGCGGCGCACTGCGCTTCGACCCGCAGGCGACCACCGCCAACGGCACCGACCGCGGCGTGTTCTCCATCGACTTCGACAGGCTGCCCGGCGCGATCGAGGAGCTGATGCAGCTCGCCGGTCGGATCAAGGCCACGGGCGACAAGGCCGGCGGCGAGGAACTGGTCCGTCGCTACGTCGATGGCGACGTGGTGCCGTTGGCCCTGATCGCCGAACGCGTGCTGCGCGACCCGAAGACCTCGTTCCTCTACGCGCTGGACTACGGCCGGGACGCCCTGCCCCGTCCCCGGTGTCCGGAAGGCGCCCGTTGCCCCGACGAGGTCAACTGAGGTAGACAGGCGCGGCTTCGCGACGAACCCGGCACGCTCGCCGGATGTGGCGCAGAAGCGGGAGGCGGACGCACGATGACGAAGTACACCAAGTTCGTAGTTCTGGGCGCCGGGGCGCTCGGCCTGATCGCGTTCTTCCTGCCGCTGCTGCACGTCAAGCAGGGCGGCTACGAGGGCAAGGCCAGCGCGCTCGACATCATGAAGGGGCTCGACGAGGTCGCGTCCAAGGTCGGCGAGGTCGAGGCGGCGGCCGGGGCAATGGGCGAGCACGAGGCGCAGGCGGCGCTGGGCGAGGCGAAGTCCGCGACCAACACGGCCAAGTGGCTGTTCATGGTGCCGTTCGTGTTCCCGATCCTGTTCCTGCTCACCGGCGGCCTCGGCCTGCTGACCCGCTTCAGTCGCGGCATGGGCGCGCTCACGCTGCTGTTCGGCCTGATCGCCGTCGCGCTGTGGTTCCTGATCCGCGCCGCCGGCGACGCCGTCAAGACCGAGGCCGGGATCGACGACCCGCTCGGCTCCGGCGTGATGCTGCTCGGGATCAGCTACTTCCTCGCCGCCTTCGCCGGCCTGTTCGCGCTGATCAAGCCCGAGCCGAAGAAGCAGGCGCCGGCGCCCGCCCCGCCCCGCTAGCCCCCGCCCGCCCGCTCACCGCGAGCAGACACCCGACAGCAGGTCGCAGACGTAGCCCGCCCCCCAGGTCTCGCTGCAGAAGCGGTCGCTGCCGCAGGCCGGATAGCAGTAGCCGGCCGGCGGGTCGCGCCCCTCGGCGACCCACAGGTAGGCCCCGACGCCCGTGGCGTCGTAGCAGGCCATCGTCGAGCTGCCGCAGCCGCTGTCGCCCAGCAGCCCGCCGGGAGTCTCGCAGGTCTCCAGGCAGACCCGCGAGAAGCACGCCCCGGTCGCCGTCGGCGCCGAAGAATCGATCTCGCACACCCCCTCCCGCGCCGTCTGCTCGTTGCACATCGCCGCGCAGAAGCCCGGTCCGAGCCACGTGGCGCACAGCCCGAGCCCGTCGGGCGACATGCACTCCTCGTCCTCGGTGCACATCGCGCCGAACGGCAGGTCGCCGCCCGGAAAGTTCCCGGCCGAGCAGTAGCCGCTCGACCCCGTCCCGTCGAACCACGCCGAGGCGTCGGTCGGCATGCAGGCGTGGTCGCCCGCCGACGGCCCGGGCGGCGCGACGTCCCGGCACGCATACCCCGCGTCCCCCGGCGCCGAGCCCGCCGCGCACGGCACCATGCAGGTGAAGTACGGCTCCAGGATGCTGCCGAGGTTCGCGCAGCCCGAGCCGGACGGACACTCGCGCCCCACCAGGTCGCAACGCTGCAGCAGGCACATCCCGCCCGGCGGCCCGTACTGCTCGCTCCAGCACGTCGCCTGCGGCGGACAGTCCGCGTCGTGCTCGCAGGGGTCGCCGATCGCGCAGTCGCCCCCCGGACAACCCCGCCGCGTGCAGGCGAACGTGCACGGGTCGCAGGTGTCCAGGCAGCGACTCGCGTCGAGCAGCGTCACCTCGCCGACGTTGCGTCGTCCGTTCTCGTTGGCGTCGATCCACACCTCGCAGCACTCGCGGTCGTGCGAGCAGCCGCTCAGGCACAACTCGCTGGCCAGGTCGCAGGCGTAGCCGTTCCGGCAGTCGCAGTTGTCGTTCCACGGTACGCCGTCGTAGCTCGCCGCGGAACAGCGGTCGAGGCACCCGGTGTACCGCAGCCCCATCCACTGGCCGAACTCGAGGCAGGTGCTGCCGTCGGGGCAGCTCGCCGGGTCGTACGGGTCGCAGCCCGCAGCGCCGGCGCCCGTCCGGGAGCAGTACCCGCCGGTCCAGGTCACGTAGGCCAGCCCGTCCCACAGCACCGTCGACTCCGGCCAGCAGGTCAGTCCCGACTCGCAATCCAAGTCCTCGAGGCACGGCGTCCCGATCGGGTTGTCCGGCGGGTCGTTGGCGCACTCCGCCAGGCACGCCGGCGCCGTCTCGCCGGCGTCGTCGGTCGCGTCCCCGGGATCCGGTCCGGGGTCCCACGAATCCGCGTCGTC
>CAZMRP010000066.1:0-13122 GCA_964568275.1 uncultured Myxococcales bacterium | reverse complement strand
GGGCCTGGCCGCTGCCCGCCGCCGGAGCGCTCGACTGGCTGACCCTCGGCTGGCTCGGCGTGTTCCAGATCGGCCTGGCCTACCTGTTCCTCACCCGGGGGCTGGGTCGCGTGCCCGCGCTCGAGGCCTCCCTGCTGCTGCTGGTCGAGCCGGTGCTCAACCCGCTCTGGACCTGGCTGGTCCACGACGAGAACCCCGGCGGATGGCCCGTCGCCGGCGGCGCGCTGGTGCTCGCCGCCGTCACGGTCAAGGCGCTCGCCGACGCCCGCGCGGACGGCGGGCACGGTGCGGCTTCACCGGCACGAGAGGTGGATCGATGAGAATCCTGCTGCTGACCCACTCGAGCACCGGCAACACGCGCCTGGTGGCGCGCTTCGCCGCCCGACACCTCGAGGCGCGCGGCCACGAGGTGCTGTTCGTCGGGATGGGGCCCGAACCGCCGCCCGACCCGCTCGGCTTCGACCTGGTGGGCGTGGCCGGCCCGACGATGTACTTCCGCCCGATGGTCGCCGTCGAGGCGTGGCTGGAGCGGTTGCCCGAGCGGCCGAGCGACGCCCGACCGGCGTTCCTGCTCGCCACCTGCGCCGGCGAGCCCGGGGCGCACTTCGAGCTGCAGGCGCGGCAGCTCGCGCGCAAGGGGCTGCGCGTCGTCGGCGCGCACTGGGTGCCGATGCCCAGCAACTGGCCGCCCCACCGCGTGCTGTCGCGCAAGCTCGAACCGGCCCTGCCGCTCGGGCGGCTGCTGTCCAGCGGCCCGCTGCGCCCGCTGCGCGTCGGCTGGGGCTTCCTGTGGACCGAGGTGACCGAGCCCGACGCGCGGGATCGACGGGAGCTGGAGACGTTCCTCGACGGCCTGCCGAACGCGGCCCGCGCGACGGCCGAGGCGCCGCCGCCCGAACGGCTGTACCGCCCGTGGCTGCCCGGGGCGGCGCTGGGCGGGCGGAAGCTCGGCCCGCGCGAGATGCGCAAGGCGACCGCCGTCCGCATCGACGAGGCCGCCTGTCGCCGGTGCGGCAGCTGCGTCCGGGCCTGCCCGACGGGCTGCATCACCCGGCCCGACCCGGAGCGGCCGCCGGTGGTCGGGAAGGGCTGCACCGGCTGCTGGGCCTGCTACAACCGCTGCCCGCACGACGCCATCGCCGGCTGGGCCAGCCCGCCGGGGCTCGGACGCTACCGCGGGCCGAGCGATGCCGCCCGCGCCCTGTTCGGCGCCGGCGACCGGGATCGCGGCTGAACCACGGGCGGCGCCCTAGAAGCCGAACACCTCGAGCGCCCAGGCGGCCCCGTAGACCCGCCGGACCCAGGCCCGCAACGGCTCCGCGTCCGCGGCCTCCCGCAGGTTGCGGTAGTAGGTGTCCTGGGTCTCCCAGGCGAACGACGACATCGCGTAGCCCTCTCGGAAAATCGCCATCGAGCGGCAGGCGTGCCACTTGATGAACTCGCGGAACTGGGTCTCGCTCGTCCAGTAGGACGGGTCGCGCGCCTCCACCGCCATCCCGAGCGCGAGGGAGTAGACGGTGAATTCGAGCTGCCCCATCACGCCGTCGCGCCAGCCGTAGGTCCACAGGCCGCTGCGCACCAGGTCGACGCCGATCGCGCCGCCGTTGGTGTACGCGACCCACTCGTCGAAGATGTAGGTCGGCGTGTCGTCCCAGTCCGGCGACCCGAGCAGATACAGCGAGAACCGCGAGCCGCGCAGGCTGGACGGCACGTAGGGCACGGCGTCCGACTTGCGGCACCCCGGCTCGGGCATCGTCAGGGCCCGGTCGTCCATCACGTAGAACGCATTGCCGCCCCAGCCGCCGATCGCGCCGCGCAGGTGCGAGTTGATGCCGTGCGTGGTCTCGTGTCCGGAGGTGATCAGGTCGCTGTCGCGGTAGTAGGTGCCGTAGGACGCCGGCAGGTGCCGCAGGACGTCGGTCAGCGCCGCACCCCACCGCGCGCTCGACTCCGCGTGCTGCTCGGGCCAGGTCACGAACGACACCGCCCCGCCGCACGAGCCGGGGTCGGGACCCGGACCGGGGTCGGGACCCGTGGTCGCGCAGTCCGGATCCGTCGCGGCGCCCGGGCAGTACCGGTTGCAGACGCCGTCGGCCACGCAGTCGCCCCAGTACGCATCACACTCCGGGTCGCACCAGCAGCCCGAGCTGCAGGCCCAGGTGGTGTCGCACGAACAGGGACAGTCGGGGTCGCAGTCGCACTCGTAGTCGCAGGCGGCCGTGACGTCGCAGCTGCACCCGACGGGGCCGGAGTCGGCGTCCGCATCCGCGTCCGCGTCCGCGTCCGCCCCCGGCACGACCTCGGGCGACCAACTCGAGTCGGCATCGGCGTCGGCGGCATCCCAGCCGCTCCACGAATCGTCCGCGTCCGCATCCGCGGCCGGAGGAGGAGGAGGTGGTGGTGGTGGAGGTGGTGGTGGTGGTTCGGTCCCCGCGTCGGTCGCCGGCGGGCCGTCGATCCACTCGATGTTCACGACGTGGTCGTCGTCCGGCCAACAGGCCGTCGCCAGCACGCACGCCACAAGCCCCGTGGCCGCCCTGCCCCATCCCGGTTTCAGGTCCCGCATCACCGTGCCTCCCCGACCGCCGAAGGCTCCCACCTCGACGGTCGCGCGCGTCCGGCTCGTACGAGAGTCGTGCCACCGGGCCGCCGGCGGCGGCACCGACGGCAGCCGCAATCCGGCGCCGGAATTCGGGCTGGTGTCGAGGCGCGCGGGCGGCGGACGGCCGCCGGCCGGCACCCCGCCCCACCCGGCTCGTTGCCTCGGCGCTACAAGCGCTCCGTTGCATCGACGCTACAACGCCCCGCCCACACCGCGAGCCGCTCCTTGACTTGCGGCACCTCCCGCAGGACGATCCCGAACCGGAAGGAACCGATGCCGGGAGCACGCCGATCGAGGTGCGCGTGGACCCGCCGGACGCGGCGCCGATCGAACCCCCGGCCGACGAATAGGCCGGCGCCGCCGGCGTCGAAGGCCGGAGCGGGCCTGCCGGCCCGCGGGAGGTGGTGACGATGATTCCAGCGCGCGCGTTCGCCCTGGCGGCCGCGATGGTGCCGTGGATTGCCGGGCTCGGCTGCGGCGACGGCGGCGACCGGGTGGAGGAGCCGCTGGCAGCGCCGCCGCCCCGCTGCGCCGAGCTCGAGGAGAAGATGCTGGCGTGCGCCCGCGAGGCCACGGGGCTCGAGCAGCTGCCGGCCTCGGTCGCCGCGGGCGTCGTCCAGGCGGCCGGCATCAACTGCCGGAGGATGCGCTCGGCCAGCCGCGACCCCGAGCTGCCGTCGCGGGTGATGGCGGTCTGCGGCGCCGAACCGTGCGACACGTTCCCGGCCTGCGTGAACCGCGAGGCCGGTCCCGACGTGGTGCTGGCGGCACGCGCCGCCGACGGGACCACCCGCGGAGGGTCCGAGGGCCCGCCGGACTTCGACACGCTGCTCGGCAGCGCCGCGTCGGCCGGCGCCCCGGAAGCGACCTCCAAGTCCGCCGCGGAGCTGTGCGCGCCGTTCGTCGACAAGCTGCTGGCCTGCGCCGTCGAGCAGTCCGGCGGGTCGTTCGACGCAGCCGAGACCGCCGCAGCGTCCCGCGCGTTCACCGAGAGCTGCGGCTTCCTGGCCGAACTGCCCGAGGCAACGCTGAACGCGGCCTTCGCGCGCTGCGCGGACGCTCCGTGCGGGGCGTACGGCGGGTGCGTGGCCGAAGCGCTGGCGGCCGTCGGCGAGCCACCGTAGGCCCCGGGCGGGGCCGCCCCGCTCTCCGGTCAGAGGAGGATCGTCGGGCAGCCGTAGGCGGCGTTCACCGCGCCCACGTCCCCGGCCAGGATCGTGTCGCACGCGGCGCCGTAGAACTCCACGGTGTCGTCGTCGACGTAGTCCCAGCCGTTGCCGTGCGACGGGTCGCGCGGGATCAGCGCGTCGCCCACGTACAGGTTGACCTGCGTCGGGTCGGTCTCGGGACCCGGGTGCAGGTCGAACACGCACGACACGACGATCGTCCCCATGATCGCCTCGAAGGTCGAGAGGATCGCGCCGGTGTCCTCGGCGGGATAGAAGTGCCCCGTGCCGCCGTGGACCGCCATCGCGTCCAGCACGTCGCGGTCGCCGCCGAGCCAGCGACCGAGCGCCATGACGTAGGTCTGGACGCCGTCGGCGAACAAGGCGTCGAGCGCCGCGTAGCTCGCGGCGTCGTCCAGGCAGGCCTCCGGCCGGTCGGTGCAGTACGGCTCCTCGGTGGCCAGGCAGTTGCAGGTCGTCCAGTCGAGGGACGAGTTGCAGTTCGGCACGCCGTCGGTCACCAGCAGCACGTACTTGGTGTGGCCGGTGGCCGTCGCCGCGAGGGCGGTCCTGGCGTTGACCAGCGTGGCGGACGTGGGGGTGCTGCCGCAGATCCCGATCCCGGAGAGCACGCGGGCGATCTCGGGGGCGGCCAACGGCCCGGGCGGGACGTGCAGCGTGACCGGCGCCGCGCATTCGGTCGCCGGCGCGATCATCCGGCAATCGTTGGGCGGCACCGTCGAGGGGAACGGCATCAGTCCGAACCAGATCCGGTCGTCGGACGCGTCGACGATGCGGTTCACGGCGGTCTTGAGCGCGTTGAGCGTGAAGGCCATCGAGCCGCTGCGGTCCAGGACGATCAGCACGTCCGAGGAGACCGCGAACTCCAGCGGCAGATCCTCGGTGCCGCAGACCATGTCGAAGGCGTAGTCCCGGAGGTCCGGACCGGTCGCGTCCTCCGGCTCGACGACGTCCGGGGCGTCGCCGGGCGGCACGCCGTCGTCGCCGACCGTCTCGATGCCGCCGCCGTCGTCCCGCGGCCGTACGACGTCCCCGACGGTGGTGCTGTCGTCGGCCGGCGCGCAGGCGGCCGTCCCCAGCAGCAGTCCCGCCAACCCGAACCCCACGCCGAACGCTCGCAGCCTTCGCGCCATGGCCCACCTCCCGACCCCCGTATGGTACGCAGGAAGCCGCGCCGTGGCCAGCGTCATGCGGCCACCCCGACCTGCGCCCGACGTTGGCGACGCGCTAGTACCGGGTGCGGATGCGGTAGGTCAGGACGACGTCCTCGTCGGGCCGGGCCGCCACGCGGAACAACACCTGGCGCGCCGACTCCTTCTCCCACTCGTGCGAGGCCGACAGCACCTCCCAGTCCCCCGCCATCGGCTCGTGCAGCTCCACGACGATCGGCTCCGGCTTGCGGTTGCGGATGTGGATCTCCCACTCCGTCTCGTACAACGTGTACGACAGCACCTCGTAGTCGGTCTGCTTGCGCTCGGCCACCACGTCGAACGCCCGGCCCACCCGCAGCTCGACCTGCTCGTCGCGCGGCGTGTGGTCGATGGCGTCCTCGCCGAGGAATTGGCGGCCGCCGTGGTTGTCGCTCTTGTACAGCCGCACCGTCCCGGCCGGCAGCGGCATCCCCATGCCGTTCTCCTCGGAGTTCATGAACTCGATCCAGACCCACACCGGCAGGTTCTCCATCACGCCGGTGTACTCGGAGACGTAGTAGTAGGAATCGCCGTCGAGCCGGTACTTCTTCTGGAGCCGGAGGCCGGCGGCGCCGAGCAGCTCGATCTGCTTCTGCTCGCGGTTCATCAGGTCCGTCTCGCGCTGCAGCGTGTACAGGTGGTACTCGAACATCCCCTCCTCGGCGAACTGCTGCCGCTCGCCGCCGCCGGGATAGGCCGTCGCGGCGGGCGGCGCCGGCGGGTAGTGACTGCCGCCGCCGCCGGAGACGATGTTGACGCGGCCGGCCACGAGCTGCAGGCGCGAGTCGGCGAAGCCGATCCCCGAGTCGTTGGCCAGGGTGACCCAGCCGGTCAGGTCGCCCCGGGCGTCGGCGGCGTCGAGCACCAGCACGTAGTCGGCCTCCCAGCGCATGCCGCCGGTCAGGTAGGAGGTCTCGACCGTGCGCCGACCGGCCTGGTTCGCCTCGAGCAGCCACTCGAGCGTCGGGCGGGCGACGAAGTTCGCCGGCACCTCGGGCAGCACCACCCGCCCGGGATGGCCGAAGGTGATCCCCTCGTCGGTGCGGTAGACGTAGTTGTACTCCTGGGTCGACAGCAGCGTGGCCTGCTCGCGCTGTTCCGCGCCGGTGGCGGGGTTGAGCGTGACCAGGGTCAGCTGGCGGTCGAGGTACAGCTCCATCAGCCGCGAGGGGTTGAGCACGTCGTACTTGTAGTTCTGCTCGAGCACGCGGAAGGTCGAGCTGTCGCCCGAGTCGCCGACGTGCACCGTCTCGGGCCGCATCTGCGCGGCCACGTCGGCCCAGTGCAGCACCGACTCGCCCGCCGGCAGCTCGACGTCCCGCAGCTCCCGCACCAGCGCCAGCCCGTCGTTGTAGATCGTGACGTTGACCGAGGACCGGGCGTCGCCGCCCACCTCGACCCGCGAACGCTCCTCGGCCGCCGCCGGCGCCGTGCCGACCGCCGCCAGGAGGAGCGCCGTCATCGTCCATCGCCTGGGGTTCATCGCCGCCTCCCGCCTAGTAGTATTCCACGCGGATCCGGTAGGTCAGCACGACCTCCCGGTCCGGGGGCAAGACCACGTCGAACCGCACCTCCCGCGACGACTCCTTGATCCACGGCAGCGAGCTGGACACGATCTCCCAGTCGCCGCTCGTCGGCTCCCGCACCTCGACGGTCACCGGGGTCGCCTTGCGGTTGCGCAGCTTGAGCTCCCACTCGGTCGACACCGCGTCGTCGCCGATCACGTCGTAGTCGGTCTGCCGCCGGTCGACGACGATGTCGAACGCGCTGCCGGTGCGGACCTTGACCCGCTCCTCGCGGGCGGTGTGCCGGATCGAATCCTCGCCGAGGAACTGGCGGCCCCCGCCCCGCCCCGCCTCGGTCTCGTAGACCCGCACCGTGCCCGCGGGCAGCGGGACGCCCAGGCCGACCGACTCGGCGTTGACGAACTCCAGCCACACGTCGGGGTGCAGGTTCTCCTGGATCCCCGAGACCTGGCTGACGTACCAGTAGGGCTGGGAGTACAGCCGGTAGTGCCGCTCGACCGGGATCCCCGAGCCGGACAGCAGCTCGATCTGCTTCTGCTCCCGGTCCCGCAGGTCGGTGGGCCGCTGCAGCGTGTACAGGTGGTACTCGAACATCCCCTCCTCGACGAAACCCGGAGCCGCGGGAGTGGCGGCGTCCATCGCCGCCATCATCACCGGGCGCGCCATGCGGAAGCTCGAGCCGGCCGGCGGGGCGATGTGGACGTCGCCGGCGACCAGCTTGAGCTGCGCGTCCTCGAAGGAGATGCCCGCGTCGTTGGTCAGGGTGACCCAGCCGGTGAGGTCGCCCGCGGCGCCGTCGCCGGAGAGCACGAGCACGTAGTCGGCCTTCCAGTTCATGCCGTTGGTCAGGTAGCTGGCCTCGACCCGATGCCGGCCCGCCGCGGGCGCCTCGATGCTCCAGAACAGGGTCGGGCGCGAGACGAACCCGGCGGGCACCTCGGACGGCACCACGATGCGCCAGTCGCCGCCGAAGCTGACCTCGCCGCCGAAGTCGTAGACGTACTCCCAGGGGTTGGAGTAGGCGGCGGTGCCGATGCCGTAGCCGCCGCCGTAGGTCGTGCCGGTCACGTCGCCGATCGACAGCAGGGTCGCCTCGCGGCGCCGCACCTCGCCGGTGCCCGGCACGACGTGGACCAGCGTGACGGTCTGGCGGAGGTAGCGTTCGATCAGCGAGGTCGGCGCCAGCACGTCGTAGCGGTAGTTCTGCTCGAGCACGCGGATCGCCTGGCCGCTGGAGAGGTCCTTGAAGTGGACGGTCTCGGGACGGATCTGCGCCGTGACGTCCTCGAAGGCCAGCTCCGCCGCCCCCGCCGGCACCTCGAACTCGCGGACCTCGCGCACCAGCCCCATGTTCTGGTTGTAGATCGTGACCGCCGCCGACAGCCGGTCCCGCGCCGTGGTGCGCGCGGGCTGCGGCTGCGCGGCGGCCAGCGCCGGCAGCAGCAGGACGGCGGCGAACGGGAGGGCCCGAGGCCCCGGACGCGCAAGCTCGCGCATGGCTGTTCGACCTCCCGCCTAGTACCGCGTCCGCACGCGGTAGGTCAGCACGATCTCCTGGTCCGGCGGACAGCTGATGTCGAACCGCACCAGCCGCGCCGACTCCTTGACGTAGTCGTGGCTCTTCTCGAGGATCTCCCAGTCGCCCGCCATCGGCTCCAGCACCTCGACCACCACGGTCTCGGTCTTGCGGTTGCGCAGCTTGATCTCCCACTCGGTCTCGTACAGGTTGGAGGACAGGATCTCGAAGTCGGTCTGCTTGCGCTCCGCCGCGATGTCGAAGGCGTTGCCCAGCCGCAGCTCCACGCGCTCCTCGCGCGGCGTGTGCCGGATCCGGTCCTCGCCGATGAACTGCTGCGCGCCGGAGGAGTCGGCCTTGTAGACCCGGATCACGCCGGCGGGCAGCGCCACGCCGAGGCCCGCGCTCTGCGCGTTGACGAACTCGACGAACACGCCGACCTGCAGGTTCTCCATCGGCGCGCCGTACTCGCCGACGAAGTAGTACGAGTCGCCCTGCAGCCGGAACTTCTTCTCCATCGGGATGCCGTCGACCCCCAGCAGCTGGATCTGCTTCTGCTCGCGGTCGGCGACGTCCGTGTTCCGCCCCAGCGTGTACAGGTGGTACTCGAACATCCCCTCCTCGGCGAAGCCCGCGCCGCCGTAGGCCCCGCCGAACCGGCCGTAGCCGTAGCCGTAGCCGTAGTAGCCGCCGTACTGCGGCTCGATCTGCACGTCGCCCGCCACGAGCTGCAGGCGGACGTCCCGGAGCGTGATGCCGGCGTCGTTGCGCAGCGTGACCCAGCCCGCCAGGTCGCCCTTCCGCTCGTCCTCCGAGAGCACCAGCACGTAGTCGCTCTGCCAGGAGAGCCCGTACGTGAGGTACGTCGCCTCGATCGTCCGCGCCCCGCCCGTGCTCTTGAGCAGCCACTCGAGCGTCGGCCGCGCGACGAACGTGTCGGGCACCGACGGGAAGACGATCCGGCCCACGTCGCCGAACGTGATCCCCTCGTCGGTGCGGTAGACCGCGCTGCCCGGGTCGACGTAGCTCGGCTGGGCGTAGTAACCGCCGCCGTAGCCGTAGGGGTCGTAGTAGCCGTAGTTGGACTGCGGCAGCGACCCGGTCGACAGCAGGTTGGCCTGGACCCGCGTCTCCTCGCCGTTGGCGGGGTTCTCGCGCACCAGCGTCAGATCCTCGCCGACGTACAGCTCCAGGAGCCGCGAGGGCGTCAGCACGTCGTAACGGTAGTTCTGCTCGAGCACGGTGACCGCCGCGGGGTCGGAGACGTCGCGGATGTACACCGTCTCCGGCCGGACGGCCTTGGCCACGTCCTCGTAGCGCAGCACGAACGTCCCGTTCGGCAGCTCGACCCGGCGCGTCTCGCGCACCAGCGCCAGGTTGTTGTTGTACACGGTCAGGTTGACGCTCTGGCGCGCGTCCGCCCCGGCGACCACCCGCCGCTGCTCCTGGGCCGTCGACCCCGCGGGCCACGCCAACGCCGCGGCCAGCACCACCAAACCCATGCTCCGCTGCATCGCCTTCATCTCGCTCGTCCTCCCTGCCGCCGCGCGGCTAGTACTCCTGGTGGACCCGCAGGACGACGACGTCCTGGATCTCCTGATCGGGCTCCAACGTCCGCTCCATCTCCCAGATGCCGTTCTCGACCTCGGCGATCGGCGGCCCCTCCGACCCCGGAGCGCGCTCCAGCCGCGCGTCCCACGAGCCGTACCCGGGGTAGCCGTACGGCTGCCCGGCCCCGGGCAGCGCCATGCGGAACAGCACCGTGGCCGCGTGCGAGCCGCGGTTCACCGCGCTCAGCTCGTGCCGCACCACCGTGTACGCGCCGAACATCCCGGCGTCCGATTCCCGCACGTCGGCGATCTTCGTCTTGACCACCAGGAACGGCGCCCCGCCGGCGTCGACCTCCATCGGCTCCTCGCGCGGCGTGTCCTCCACCTGCTCCGCGGCGATGAAGTACAGGTCGTCGCCGCTCCGCGCGTAGACCCGCGCCGTGCCCGCCGGCAGCGGCAGCCCGAGCCCGTCCACCTCCCGCCGGTTCTCGATCTTCAGCACCCGACGCGCCGGCGACGGGACCGAATCGTCCGTCCCCTGGTACCCGCCGTAGGCGCCGACCTGCAACGCGATGTCGGCCCGGTACTTCGTCGTGATCGCGATCCCGTTGTGCTCCAGGAACGCCACCTGCTTCCACGAGTACGGCGGCAGCGTCGTCGGCTGCTCCAGCTTGTACAAGTGGTACTCGAACAACCCCTCCTCCACGTAACCGTAGTCGCCGTCGCCGTCCCCCTCGGCGGCCATCAGCCCCATCGCCATCCCGCCGCGCCCCCACCCTTGGTCCGCGGCGATGTTGATCTGCCCGGCCACCACCGCCAGGTGCGCGTCCTCGAACCGACCCCCCGTCGAGTTGCGCAGCGTCACCCATCCCAGCAGGTCCGCCGTGTTGAAGTCCTCGCTCGCCGTGATGACGTAGTCCGCCTCCCAGGAGAACCCGTGCGCCAGGTAGCTCGTCTCGAGCACCCCGGCGCCGCCGTCGTAGACCTCGACGATCCAGTCCAGCACCGGACGCGCGAACAACGCCCCCGGCAGGTCGTCCAGGATCGTCCGCGAGTACCAGCCGCTGCCGTCGGGCACCCCGAGCGTGTACGAACCGTCCGGCGTGCGCAGGAACAGCCCCTCGTCGGTCGACTCCACGACCCCCTCGAGCAGCTTCTCCTCGCCGGTCCGGCCCTGCGTCCACTTGATCTGCACGGTGCCGCCGAGCGACAGCTCGAGCAGCCGATACGGCTCGATCAGGTCGTAGCGATAGCGCTGCTCGAGGAACGCGACGTCCCGGGGCGCGCCGCCGCGGGTCTGGAACTGGACGCGCGTCGACTCGGGGACGATCGTGTCCAGCACGTCCGCGTACTCCACCGACGCCACTCCCTCCGGCAACGACGCGTCGCGCCGCTCCCGCACCAGCGCCAGGTCGTTCGGCAGTACGGTGAGGTACGTCTCGCGGAACCCCCGCTCGCCCCGCACCACCTGCTCCGCCCCGACGACGATCGTCCGTTCGGGCCGCGGCGCCCCGGTCGACCGCGGAGGCGCAGGACACGCCGCCGCCGCCACCACGGCCGCCCCGGCCGCCAACGTGAGGACCACCCTTCTCCGGTTCATGCAGCCTCCGTCCTCGAAACCACGCGCGTGGGCACAGGATCCCCCGCCCCACGGGCGCGCCTACCTACGGGTGGCGTTCGAAAACGATTCACCCCGTCGGCTTCCGCAGGTCGTCGGACCGGACTCTGGTCGGATCGGACCCTCAAAGTCAACCTGCTCCGGTCGACGACCCATCGATCCGGAATTCACCATTGATTCAGAAGTGCTGCTGGTGAGAGACGCCGAAGCCCGTCGAAAGGATCGACGAGTTCTCGCGACGCGAGTCTGCCGACCGCTCCCGGGACTCGTGCTCAGAATACCGACAGTCGAACCCGGACCTGGTAGCCGTAGCGCCAGAAGGGCAGCGCAACCCCTTCGAGGTGCCGAACGATGCAGGTCGCCAGCGCCTGCAGCTGGTCGGCTTCCGGCGTCCCGGCTCTCGCCGACGGCCGATACTGCAACTCGTCCCAACCCCGGATCGGAGTCCCGCTGCCGCCCGAGACGATCATCGTCATGACGCCGTGCCAGGTCCCGTCGGATGGGCAGCGGTTGGCGGCGGCCTGGACACGCGTCCGCAGCGTCAGGAGCGGCAGCTGCAGCATTGGAATCAGGTCCTCGTACGGCGCGCGGTCCTCCGGCCCCTCGACCGATTCCACCCGCACGCCGGAACCCGATCTCGCCGACCCGTCATCGACCGCAACCGCCGGGTCACCCATCGGCGCCGCGTTCCGGACCCCGGATGAACTCGGTTCCACGGCGGCGGCATCTTCCCGCCCCGTCGTCCGGTCGCCCGACGGCACCGGGCGCGACGCCCGGGCGTCGACGGCCACCTCCCCGCCGCCCTCCCCCGCAGACGGACCGTCCGCGACCTCCGAGACGACGTCCGCCTCGACCGCATCCCCAGCGTCCGGCGACACGACGGCCGCCGGTGCGAGGCCGAGTTCGGCGAGGCTCCCGGCGCACAGCCGCAGCGAGGCGTAGTAGCTTCGGGCGGTGAACATCGCCTGGCGCGCGTCCGGTCGGTAGCCGGTCTCCCGCCGCAGCAGCTCGACCGCCGTGTCGAGCCGTCCCAGCCGCTCCCAGGCGTTGGCGCGCAGCATCGCCCCCAGCGTGTGCAGCTTCTCCCGGACCGGAACCTCGTCCGCATCACGCCCCAGCACGGCCAGCACCGCGTTCCAGTCGCCGTGGACGGTGTCGATGAACGCGCGCGCCACCCGCCACTGCGAGTCGGACTCCAGGTCGCGGGGCCGCGGGTCGCACGGCGCCAGCCACGCCTCGGCGGAGCAGGTGTCGCCGTCGAGGGCGGCGGCCCGCGACAACCCCCCGCGGATCGCCTGCAGGTCCTGCGGCAGCCGCAGCACGTCGAGCGCGCTCTCGAAGACCGCGCGTTTGAGCCGCGGCTCGCCCGCCCGGCCGTGGCGCGTGCCGAGCATCAAGGTCAGGAACGCCAGCCGCTCCCCCGCCTCCCGGCTCCCCGTCTCGCGCAGCTCCCGTCGCGCCCGGTTCCAGACGGTCATCGCCTCCGACACGCGCGCCTCGGGAATCGTCGCCCCGGGGACCAGCGCCCGGAGGGACTCCGGCGTCGTCCACGGCTCGTCCTCCTGCGCCCACAGCAGCCGGACCCGCTCCGCTTCCGGAATCGCCGCACGGTCCGCCGGCGCCAGCGGCGTCCGGTCGTCGCGCGGCGGGACCACCTGGACCGCCCCGCAGTGCCCGCAGGTCGCCTCGCCGCCCGACGACGCGGTCTGCAGGGGCGACAGGCACCGGTCGCACAGCACGACGCGCACGTCCGTCGAGAACTCCGAGTCCGGAACGTTCGCCTCGGGCCGCCGGCACTCCCGCACGGCCGCCGTCTCCGGGGCGGGCCGCTCCGCATCGACGACTGCCGCCGGCTCCGCGTCGGGCGGCGCCGCGCCGCCTGCCGTCCCGCCCGGGTCGCAGCTTCAAGATCTCGTGGCACAGCTCCACGCAG